>NZ_BLXW01000026.1:0-64809 GCF_054784495.1 Geomonas sp. Red276 | reverse complement strand
CTGATCGCTAAGTGGAAAATGAGGTTGGCGACGGTTGCAGCCAAACTGGAAAATTAGGCTGGCGACGGGGGTGGAAAATTCGGTTGGCGACAACCCCCTTCAAACTGGCAAATTACCATGGCGCTCGACATAAGCAAAGGCAGGACCTTATTTGTTAATGTGAGTCCTCACTTAAGCAAAAAATGGTCTGCCTTTGCTTAAACACCCTCAAATATAACAAAAACCACCTTCTCCCCCCGCTCAAAAAACCGATTCGGGTCGTGATTTCTCCTTCAAAATTTATTTGGCAAGCCCGCCGACGTCATGACGTCCCGCGTTTAACCGCTAGAGCGTTGTCGTTAATTATTGATGTCGAACTTTTAGTTCAAGGAGCCGTCAAACCGAGGTCGGGACCTGGCTATTTTGCAGCAACTGGGATGCAAGGGGTTTAACGGCGCCGTAGGTTAACTTATGCATGACCGTCATTAGCTTAAATGCCATCTGCGATTAGAAAACCGACGGGTACTTTAGCTTAACTACGACGCCGTTTAGCTTAGGTAGCGCTCGATTTTAGTTATGTAAGGGTGCAGTTGGCTTAAAGTCAGGTCACGCGGGGCCGGGTGCGGCCAGGTGTCGGGGACGTAGTGGCGACTCAAAGAAAGGTTGTAGCGTCTGTGGAGGTTAGTGAGGGGATCGTGATGAGGGAAGGGGTAGAGGAGGGGCGCCCGGGGGGCGCCCCTAATCCCTGGTTAGGCGGCGTTCTTGATGGTGATCACTTCGTTGGACTTCTCGACCCAGATGACACCGCAGGAGGTGCACTCGAAGAGGTCCTTGGCATAACCGTCGGAGTGGATGTCGATTTCGATGTTCTTGTGGCTGTTACAATTCGGGCAACGCATGGTCAAATCTCCTTGTTCGCACATTAGTGATGGTGACACTATATAGAACACTTTGGATACACGCAAGTGCCTTTTTCCTGAAAAAGTGACCTAAAACAACTGTTTACACAATCGCGTCGCCGCTTGCGGCGAGTCGAGATTTTAAAACATCGGCGAATCTGGCCGCTGGTCCAGATTGTCTTTTTGGTGTAACTTATTAATTTTATGCGCCAAAATAGTTTTAAAACAAAGGTATGTCGTTTTTGGCCGCTTTCGTTTTTCCTTACGTCAACGTCGAGAACTTTTTTCACTTTTTTTTTGTTGCCACCGGTCGAAAACATGTTTGATTTATAAAACAGAGGGGATGCTCCCCGACGGCTCCTTTTTTATGGTGGAAAAACCGCCGGGGAAATGATAATGGTTAATTCCATTTAATTTTGCTGGCTTTCACATGAGGGGGCGGTTGTGAAGGAAGCTCGTTTTTATGACAAGCTCGAAGGAGGGGACGTCCGCTGCCATCTGTGCCGCTTTCACTGCCTGATCACCCCGGGAAGGAGAGGGCACTGTCGGGTCCGGGAAAACCGGGACGGTGCGCTCTATACGCTGGTCTACGGACGGGTGGTCGCCGAACAGGTCGACCCCATCGAGAAGAAGCCGCTCTTCCACGTACTCCCCGGCAGCCGCTCGTATTCCATCGCCACTGTCGGTTGCAACTTCCGCTGCCTTCACTGCCAGAACTACGGGATATCGCAGCCGGAAGAGGATCGAGTTGCCTTCTCCGGTGAATTCGTTCCCCCCGAACAGGTGGTCGCCAGCGCCGTCGCCGCCGGTTGCCAATCCATCTCCTACACCTACACCGAGCCGACCATCTTCTTCGAATACGCCTACGACATCGCCGTCCAGGCGCATGCCGCCGGTCTCAAGAACATCTTCGTTACCAACGGCTACATCACCGACCAGGCCCTGGAGGCCATCGCCCCCTACCTCGACGCGGCCAACATCGACCTGAAAGGGTACAGCGAAAAGTTCTACCGCGAGGTGGTCGGTGCCACCTTGTCCGGCGTCCTCGACACCATCAGGAAATACAAGGAGTTGGGGATCTGGATCGAACTGACCACCCTGATCATACCCAACCGCAACGACTCCCCCGAGGAACTCCGCCAGATCGCCTCCTTCATTGCCGATGAAATAGGCGTCGGCACCCCCTGGCACGTCACGCAGTTCTATCCGACCTACCGGCTCCTGAACGAGCCCCGCACCCCGGTCGCGACCCTCAGGAACGCCCGCGACATAGGGCAGCAGGCCGGTCTTCGCTACGTCTACGAGGGGAACGTCCCCGGCGAGGGGGGAGAAAATACCTACTGCCCCTCCTGCCGGGCCCTCCTCATCAAGCGCTACGGCTACCTCATCGAAAAGAACCTGATATCCCACGGTAGTTGTTCCGGCTGCGGTTTCGAGCTGGACGGGATCTGGGGATAGGCCATGAACCGATTCCTTCTCCTGACGGCGGCCGCGGTATCTTCCGCGTACGCGGTTTGCCTCCGGAAAGAGCGGGTGAAATTGCAGGCCGATCTTCGCCGGGCGGTGTCGTCCACGGAGGAGGAGCGGGCCGGTCTCGTGGCCATGGTGGAGGCAATGCACGACGCCATCTCCATCCAGGACCCGGGATTGACGGTGATCTACCAGAACCGGGCTCACCAGGAGCTGATGGGAAACCACGTCGGGGAGCCGTGCTACCGGGCCTACCGTAACGAACCGGCTCCCTGTCCCGGCTGTCACCTGGTCGAGATCTTCCAGGACGGCCTCCCCCGGAAGGTGGAATTCAAAAGGCAGATCGGTGACGACACCCGCTTTTTCGAGATCCTCGGGTCCGCCTTGAAGGACGGCAGCGGTCAGGTCACCGCCGGGATCGAGGTCATCAGGGATATAAGCGACCGAAAGCTCGTCGAGCATATCGCCGCGGAGCAGGCGGCCCTTCTCCAGCACCTCATCGATACCATTCCCAACCCGGTGTACTACCAGGATGACGGCGGGCGCTTCATCTGGTGCAACTCCGCCTTCGCGCGGTGGGTTTCCCGCCCCCGCGAGCGCCTGATCGGGAGGAAGCTCTCCGAGGTCGTCCCCCTGAGCGTGAGCAACCCCCTGGAGGTAAGCCGCAGGGAAGGGGAGAGCGTTTCGGTCAGCGAGGTCTCCGTCACCCTGGAGGATGGCGAGGTCCGCGATGTCCTTTTCTGCCGTTCCTACTACCGGGACCAGTCCACCAACCGGGGAGGGATGGCCGGGGTCATCATCGACATCACCCAGCGAAAGCGCGCCGAAGAGGAGATCCGGGCGCTCAACGCGGCACTCTCCCAGCAAACCACCGAGCTGCAACAGGTGAACCGGGAACTGCAGGGCTTCAGCCACGCCATCTCCCATGATCTCCGCACCCCTCTCACCAGGATCTACAACTACGCCCAGATGCTCTTCGACTACCGTGACCGTCTGGACCCCAACGGGGTCTTCTACCTCAAATCGGTTAACGACGGCTGCGTCCAGGTCGAGGCGCTGCTCAACGCGCTGATGAACCTCTCCCGGGTGACCGACATGGAGATCTCGCGGGGGACGGTCGACATCAGCCAGCTTGCCTCCGAGAAGGTGAGGGACCTGCGCCAGAGCGATCCCGAGCGAAAGGTCGAGGTCCGCATTGCCCCCTCCTTGCGGGCTACCGGTGATATCCAACTCCTCGGGATCGCCATGGAGAACCTGATCCAGAACGCCTGGAAGTACACCTCCAAGGTCGACGACCCGGTCATCGAGATCGGCTCGGCGACTTCCGCCGATGGAGAATCCATCTTCTACGTCAAGGACAATGGAACCGGCTTCGACGCCGTACGTACCGACGATCTCTTCAAGCCGTTCAGGCGCCTCCATTCCTCCCAGGAGTACCCCGGCACCGGGCTCGGGCTGGCCACCGTCCGGCGCATCATCAGCCGCCACAACGGCCGCATCTGGGGCGAGGGGCACACCGGCGGCGGCGCGACCTTCTATTTCACCCTCCCGAGCTGAACTCCTTTCCCAAGTCTTCACCTCCCGGTTCCGCGTGGGCACGGGGGGCCACCCCACCTGTCTCCCGATTCTCCGTGAACGATACCCTCTCCCCCGATGGGGGGAAGGGAATACGAATAGGGGAGAGGGTGCCCGAAGGGGGGGTGAGGCCGGTTTTTCCCGCGGGCGCGACCGGGGCCCTCAAGTCCCGGGGGCGGAAACGGTTGCCGGTTGTCCACCATTCATGCTATACAACGAGTTTGGATCGCTGGACATTTCAATTATCGCGAGGGTCCCTTGAGAGCTTCACTTCTTCGCCGCTGCTGGGTCACCTTCTCCATATGGGTCGTCGGGAGCTACGCTTCCGGTCTCAACCGCTTCGCCATCAAGGGCGCCCGCAACATCCCGCGCTCCGGCGGCGTCATGATCGCGTCCAACCACATCTCCGCCTACGATACTATCTTTCTTCCCTGGGCCGTCGTGAGGGGGAACCCGCTGCAGATGATCTGGGCTCCCGCCAAGGAAGAGCTGTTCCAGAATCCCGTCAAGGGGTTCATCTACCGCTCCTGGGGCGCCTTTCCCGTCAAGCGGGGGAGGGATGTGCGGGCCGGAAAGGTCATCAACGATCTTTTAGCCGACCAGAAGGTGATGCTCTACCCGGAGGGGACCAGGCACCGTGACGGCGTTCTCGGCAAGGGGAACCGCGGGGCCGGCAAGATCATTTACGACACCAGGCCGCAGGTCATTCCCACCGCCCTGGCCGGTATCAATCACTGGCATTTCCCCTCGTTCGGGGCCCAGGGGAGTGTCACCTTCGGCGAAGCCATCGATTTCAGCGACCTGTACCAGCTTCCCGACTGCAAGGAGACACACCAGTTGATCATCGACCGCGTGATGGACGCCATCGCCGAATTGCTTAAGAAGGAAGGGGCCTACGTCAATGCTGGTTGAGATCTTTTCGGACGGAGCATGCAGCGGCAACCCCGGGGTAGGCGGGTGGGGAAGTATCCTTCGCTGTGCCGGGAAGGTGAAGGAACTATCCGGCGCCGACGGGGACACCACCAACAACAGGATGGAGATGACCGCCGCCATCGCCGCCCTGGAAGCGCTCACCCGGCCGTGCGAGGTGGTGCTGACCACCGATTCGCAGTACCTGGTGAAAGGGATGACCGAGTGGCTCCCCGGCTGGATCCGCAAGGGGTGGGTCAACAGCAAAAAGGAACCGGTGCTCAACCGGGACCTCTGGGAAAAACTGCTGGCACTCTCCAAGGTCCACAAGATCAAGTGGGCCTGGATTCGCGGCCATAACGGCCATGTGGAGAACGAACGCTGCGACGAACTGGCCCGCGGGGCCATCGAGACTTTCCGAAGGGAGAAGCTGCGGTAAAGGTGGGTAAGGGGGAACCCCATCCTCACCCTGTCCCTCCCCTTGAAGGGGAGGGTACCTGTTCCTCGCCCGCGTCCCCGGTATAAGGGCGGAAAATTTATGCTGGAGGATGTTTGGACTACTTCATCATCGAGGTGAGCGAAGAGGAGATCAAACGGGAGCGCGAAAAGGCGCGGGAGCTTCGCAAGAGCCAGTGGTGGAAGAACCGGATAGGCAAAGGGGTCTGTCATTGGTGCCGCCAGGGCTTCCATCCCTCCGATCTCTCGATGGATCACGTGGTCCCCGTGATACGGGGTGGCAAGAGCAGCAAGGGCAACGTGGTGCCGTGCTGCAAGGAATGCAACAACAAGAAGAAGCACATGCTTCCCATTGAGTGGGAAGAGTACCTGACCTCGTTGTCCGCCGAAGGCGAGAACTGATCAGGCCCGGCTTTTGTTCGGAGTTACCAAAGTGAATCAAAAGATAAAAGCGGTCATCTATGACTGTGACGGTGTGATGTTCGACTCCTTCGAAGCGAACTTCGCCTTTTACAACCAGATCATCGAGCGTTTCGGGAAGAGCCCCCTGGACCGGGACGATCACGAGGCTATGCGGATCCTCCATACCTACTGCAACAAGGACGTCCTCGAGTACCTCTTCGCCGGCGACGACCGGATGCCCGAGGTGCGGAAGTTTTCGGCCAGCATCGACTACCGCAAGCTCTTCCCCCTCATGGTGATGGAAGCCGGCCTCAAGGAAACGCTGGAGGCCTTGCGCGGCAAGGTCGAACTGGCAGTCTGCACCAACCGGGCGAGCTCGATGGATTACCTCCTGGAATCCTTCGGCCTCGACCGTTTTTTCAGCTGCGTCATGACGGCGGGGAAGGTCGCCAACCCCAAGCCGCATCCGGAGCCGCTCTTCAAGGTACTGGACCAGTACGGGCTGTCGCCGGCCGAGGCGCTTTTCGTCGGCGATTCCGACGTCGACCGCCGCGCGGCGGAAGGTGCCGGCGTCCCCTTCGTGGCCTACCGCGGGGATCTTCCCGGCCTGGCGCGAATCGATCATCACCTGGATCTTCTGCGGCTTTTGTAGGTTTTCTCCCGGGCCGCCAGGAGAACATTCGGCAGGTCGAGCATCACGAGGTGAAACATGGACCACACGGCAACCTCTGACTCTGACAAGCTTCTCCAGCGCGCCTTGGAAGCACTGGCCGCCGGGGAAACGACCTCCGCCCTCGCTTTCCTGGAGCGGGGCCTCAAAGGGGAGGAGAATCCTTCCTGGCTCTCCTACCTCGGGTACTGCATCGCCAAGGAGCGCGGCCAGGTGAGAAAGGGGGCCGCCTTCTGCGCCCAGTCGGTCCAGGCCGAGCCCGGCAATCCCGTCCACTATCTCAACCTCGCCAAGGTCCACCTCATTGCCGGCGACAAGGTCGAGGCCCTCACCGTCCTTCGTCAGGGGATGGGGGCGGGGGGAAGCCCGGAGATCCTCTCCCTGCTCGAGCTGCTCGGCAACCGCAAGCCCCCGGTCATCTCGTTTCTGTCACGGGACCACTTCCTCAACAAGCAACTCGGAAAGCTCCTCTCCCGTCTCCACCTGCGATGAAGGGAAATGCGGCCCTGGCAGCTCCCTTGGGGCTGCCTCGGTGCCGTTCCCCTTTTCCCCCCTCGATGTTCCCTTTTCCGCCTCTCCCTTTTTCCTGTGGGTTGCCTATCATCGATATCTGGTAATAATTAGACAGATACCGCAAAAAGCCTTATCCAGGGAGGCCCTACATGTCCGAAGAGTTCCGCAAACAAGGTTCCTTCAGCTGGTTCGAACTACGGACTACCGACGTGAGCGGCGCCGAGCGGTTCTACACCAGGCTCTTTGGCTGGAGCACCGAGCCGTGGACCGGCAAGGAGGGATACCGCCTCATCAAGGTGAACGGCCGCGAGGTGGGGGGCATCGTCGAGACCCCTTCGGTCGAGGCGCTCGGGACCAGCCGCTGGGGAATCTATGTCACCGTTACCGACGTCGACGCCACCGCCAGGAAGGCTCCCGAGCTGGGCGGCAAGGTACTGGTCGAGCCGACCGACATACCGAGGGTGGGGCGCTTCTGCGTGATAAGGGATCCTCAGGGGGCCATCATCACCGCCATCAGCTACACGCGAGGAGAGTGATCCCCCCTTTCTCCCGGAGATGAACCTCTCCTTCCTCACGATTACTTGAACCCATCCCCACCTTCCCGGTTGCATTGGGAGGCGCTGTTTTCTATACTGCGCGGCATGTCTTACTACCGCCTCATGTTGCCGGCCGCGCTCCTCCTTGTCCTTTTCTGCACCCTCCCCGCCTCGGGGAGCGGCGGCCGCGTGGCAGACGACGGCGCATCCCCCCTTGCCGTCCTCGACGTTTCCAACCTTTCCAGGCTGCTGGATTCCCTCCCTCCCGACGAGCGCGAGGAACAGCTGCGGGACTGGGCCCGCTACGGTCTCCAAAAGGTCCTCGTTCCCGGCACCCGCGAAGAAGTCCCCGTGCGCCATCCGGCCTTGACCGCCGAGCACCCGGGGGAGGTCGGCCGGTCGCGTCTTCTCAAGCTCTCCCGGCGGCGGTGGTGCCTGGTCGTCCCCCCTTTACTGCTGGAGGACCTGCCGGCCCTGGCCGGGGCGATCGATCGCGAGTACGGCCTCACCGGAACCCTCCCCTCCACCGTCGATATCTACAGTTACCGGTTCGACCAGGAGGCTGCCACCCTCGAGATCACCCCCTCCCGCTCCATCCCGATCGGCGACTTTTTCACCGCCCGGTACGGTTACCGCCGCTCGCGGGTCGATTCCCTCTCCGAACTGGCAGGTTTTCTCGCCCAGACCGACGACCTGGTGAGCTTCAGCTGGAAGAACGGGAAGCTGGCCCTGGGGGGGCGCAGGTACCGGCAGGCGAGGAGGGCGCTGAACCTCGACGACCTCGCCGCTCTCTACCAGGCCTACAACCCTCCGCCCCTCACTCCCGCCCTGCTGGAGGCGCGGGTCCACGCCCGGTACGACGATCTCGTCCGCAGGGACGCACGGTTGCAGGGGGTACTGGCCCGGGATCCCGCCAAGAAGAGGAAGGTGCTGGCCCGGATCAGGCGCGAGGTGAGGGGGGGCGCCACGGGCTCCCAGGTCGGGTTCTCTCTCGATCCGCAGGTCGATTATCTCAGCCTCGCCAGTGACATCCGCAAGGCGGAGACGGGGGAGATGGCCTTCCAGCACGGAGGTAACGAGGCGGTGGCCGGCTACCTGGCCGCCCGGCGGGGGGAGTTGGAAAACGTGGTGCGGCACCTGGCCCATCGTCACGACCTGCGGCCGCTTTTGGAACTGAGAAGGCGCTACGAGGCGTCGCGGGACCCGGTCGAACAGCGGCTGGGCGGCCTCCTCAGGATGCTGCAGGAAAGGCGGAGCTTCCAGTCGGCCCGCTACGACGGCAACCTGCAGGGGACCGGGGTGGGGATGGCCCTCTTCTACACCGACCTCCTCGCCAAGCTGTGGGCGCTCGACTACCAAAACAGCGCCCCCCGGGGTGCCGTCACCGGCTTTCGCAAGATGCAGGAGATCGCGGTCCCCAAGCTCAACTGGAACGACTTCATCCGTCTCTCCCAGACCAGGCTCTGGTTCGGTCTGCGCGGGGACGGGTTCGACATCTACGGAGACGATACCATCCTCTTCACCCCTTCCGTCACCCGCGTCTATGCGGCCTCCTCCGATCCCCTGGTACCCGGCAAGGAGAGCAAGGCCAACTACCAAAGCGCCGCGTTCCTCGGCTGGTGGGACCGGCATTACGAGGCGGTGGCCGCCTACGAGCCGTACTACCACAAGCTGGACCAGATCCAGAAGTGGAGCTGTGCGTTGATGGTGCTCAAGGAGAAGAAATCCCGCCAGCTCGCCTTTCTCTCCTCGTACCCGGTACGGCACGACCTCGATTTCGCCACCTGGAGCAGCCAGGAGCCGGTATTGGCCCGGCTGGGGATCACCTTCCTGGACGCCTCGGCGCTGGGGCAAAGGACGGAATCGCTGCCGCTTTTAAGCTCCGCTCCCTACCCGATGCTCGGCAAGAGCTTCACGCTGAGCGGAGGTGTCTCGCTGGCCGGCAGGGACACCATCCTGGCGAAGCTGCACCGCTCTCCTCACGGCGGCATGGGGGGGAGGTCAGGCGCCAGAGGTGGCCGGGAAGCCGGCCGCTCCCGGAGGGCGGTACCCTCCCGGGTGGCTGACGCGATTCCCCTGTCTGCCGGGGACGAGCCCCTAGCGGCGTCCCTTCCGGGTGATCCCCAGGGGGAAAAGGTTAGCACGCAGAGGGGGCACCCGGACCGGGTGCTCAGGGAGGCGAGGGCGAAGGAGCATGCACGAGAGGTGAGGATGGCGCGGATGGCGAGGCACGTCGGGCCTCCTCCGCCGGGGGGCTCTGCCATCCCCCGGGATGCCGCCGGGCCCGCCGTCCCCGGAGAGCCGGTTGAAGCGTCGACCGGCAAGGCGGGCGCTCCCACGGTCATCAAGCTTACCTGGCAGGCAGGTCCCGACGTGGCCCTGCATGAGCTGGTCGACTCCCTCGCCAGACGGCAGCAAACGCACCCTATCCACGGCGAGCGCTTGCTGGCCGAGGCCGAAGGGGTCCAGAAACTGGTTAGGGTGCGGGAAGGGGGGGCGTACCTGGTCAAGACCGAGACGGGGAGGGATCACTGGATGTACCTGGAGGTGAATCCGGCCAGCATGGAGGGGTTCACCGCCCGGGCTTCGGCGGCCCGGGCGGATGCCGATATCTTCTGCGCGAAGCTCGTGAGCGACCAGGTGGCGGCCAGGGTGGGGGCGGGGAAAAGGGCGGTTTCCGCCTCCGGCGGAAACGGCCTAAATCGATAGCGATCAGATGCCGAGGATGAGCGAGAGGCTGTGGAGGTCGTCCTGCTGCCTCCTCTCGCTCACCACCACCGTCTCCAGCAGGGTCGGGACGATCGCGTTGCAGCAAAGTCCCACCATCTTCCCCTTTTGTCCGGCCAGGAGGAGCTCAACGGCGGCGTGGCCGAGCCTGCTTCCGAGGAGACGGTCGAACACCGACGGGGCGCCTCCCCGCTGGTAGTGGCCGAGCACGGTGACCCTGGTCTCGAAGCCGATGACGTCCTTGATGGTGTCGGCGATGTTCTGGGCCTTGCCGGCCCCCTCGGCCAGGACGATGATGGCGTTACTGCGACCTTCCTCCCAGCGGTGCCTCAGCTGCTCGCAGAGATCGGCCAGATCGCACTCCACCTCGGGGACGATCGCGTACTCGGCCCCCGAGGCGATGGCGGAGGTGGCTGCGAGGTACCCGGAGTTTCTCCCCATCACCTCGATCACGAAGGCGCGGTCGTGGGAGCTCGCGGTGTCCTTGATGCAGTCGATGGCATAGAGGATGTTGTTGAGGGCGGTGTCCACGCCGAGGGCCATGTCGGTGAAGGGGATGTCGTTGTCGATGCTGGCCGGGATGCCGATCACCGGGACCCCCATCCGATGCAGCGCCAGCGCGCCGTTTAAGGAACCGTCCCCGCCGATGATGACCAGCCCGCCGATTCCCATCTCCTCGATGTGGCGAGCCGCCTTCTCCCTCCCCAGCGGGGTCCTGAACTCCTCGCTGCGCGCCGACTGCAGGAAGGTCCCTCCGCGGTGGAGGATCCCCGCCACGTCCTTCGTTCCCATCTCCAGGTAGTCCGGCTTCAAAAGCCCCGCGTATCCCTTACGGAAGCCGATGACTTCCACCCCGTGCCCGAGGGCCGTCCTGGTGACCGCCCTGATGGCCGCATTCATCCCCGAGCAGTCGCCGCCGCTGGTGAGAATCCCTATTTTCTTCATTCGTTACTCCGGATTTTCAGGTTTCATGGAAGGCCTGTTTGGGCAGCGCGCCCGGCAGGACAGCAATGAGCATACCACGCGGCAGTTCATTTTCAATTAACTGGAGTGAGAGGGACTATCGAGCAGCAATGCCAGGGAGAGGTTCCTACTTATCCTTCTCCCGCTCCCCTTTGATCCATTCCAGCCGTTCCTTGATACTGCGTTCGTATCCCGATTCCTTGGGCTGATAGAAGCGTTTGCCGGCCAGCTGGTCCGGGAGGTACCCCTGGGCTACGTAGCCACCCTCGTAGTCGTGCGGGTAGCGGTACTCCTTGCCGTAGCCCAAGTTCTTCATGAGCTTGGTGGGGGCGTTGCGGATGTGGATCGGGACGGGGAGGGCGCCCGTCTGGCGCACTTCCGCAGAGGCCTGGTTGATCCCCAGGTAGGAGGCGTTGGACTTGGGGGCGGTGGCGAGATAGGTGACCGCCTGTCCGAGGATGATCCTTCCCTCCGGCATCCCCACCAGCTGGAACCCCTGGAGCGTCGAGATGGCGATCTGCAGCGCCCTGGGGTCGGCGTTTCCCACGTCCTCCGAGGCGAAGACCACCATCCTGCGGATGATGAAGAGGGGGTCCTCTCCCGCCTCCAGCATGCGGGCGAGCCAGTAGAGCGCCGCGTCGGGGTCGGAGCCGCGCATCGACTTGATGAAGGCGGAGATGACGTTGTAGTGCTCATCGCCCCCCTTGTCGTAGAGGATCGCCTTCTTCTGGAGCGCCTCGCGGGCGGTCTCCAGGGTGATCTCCCCGTCCTGGGCGAGCCGCGACGCGGTCTCCAGCGTGTTGAGCGCCATGCGCGCGTCGCCACCGGCCTGGTCGGCCATGAAGGCGAGCGCCTCGGGGGCGACGGTGAGATTCAGCACCCCAAGCCCACGCTCCCGGTCCTCGAGGGCGTTTTGGAGGATGCGGCTCACCTCCTCCTCGGTGAGGGGATTCAGCACCAGCACCTTGCAGCGTGACAGAAGAGGGGCGATGACCTCGAAGGAGGGGTTCTCCGTGGTGGCGCCGATCATGGTGAAGGTGCCGCGCTCGACGTAGGGGAGAAAGGCGTCCTGCTGGGACTTGTTGAAGCGGTGGATCTCGTCCACGAAGAGGATGGTCCGCTTCCCCTGGTACTTCAGGGTGTCCTCCGCCTCCTTGACCACCTCGCGGATCTCCTTGATCCCGCTCATGATGGCGGAGAAGAAGACGAAGTGGGACTCGGTGGCGTTGGCGATGATCTTGCCGAGGGTGGTCTTGCCGCTTCCGGGGGGGCCCCAGAAGATCAGCGAGGTGAGGCGGTCACTCTCGATGAGGCGGCGCAGCATCTTCCCTTCTCCGAGGAGATGGCTCTGTCCAAGGTATTCGGAGATGCTGCGCGGCCTCATCCTTTCGGCCAGGGGGGCGGTTTGGGAGGTGTTCTTGTCGAATAGATCCAATCAGTGCTCCATTTCGGCGCCGCCGGGGCGGATGTCGATCGGCTTGATCCCCCAGATCTCCTCGGCGTACTCCTTGATGGTCCGGTCGCTGGAGAATTTCCCCATGCCGGCCGCGTTGAGCACCGCTTTCCTCGCCCATTCCTCCTTGTTGAGGAAGAGGGCGCCGACCCGCTCCTGGCAGGCGACGTAGGAGGCGTAGTCGGCCAAGAGCATGTAGTGGTCTCCCAGGTTCAAAAGCGAGTCGGTAAGGGGAGTGAAGAGATCGGGGATCTCCGGGGAGAAGAAGCCGGAGGCGATCTGGTCCAGCACCCTCTTAAGCTCCGGGTCCGCGTTGTAGTAGTCCCTCGGGTTGTAGCGGCGCTCCTTGAGCTCGGCCACCTCGGCCGCGTTCAGCCCGAAGATGAAGATGTTGTCTCGGCCGACCTCCTCCATGATCTCGATGTTGGCGCCGTCCAGGGTCCCGATGGTGAGGGCGCCGTTCAAGGCGAACTTCATGTTGCCGGTTCCCGAGGCCTCGGTGCCGGCGGTGGAGATCTGCTCGGAGAGGTCGGAGGCGGGGAAGATGCTCTCGGCGAGCGTGACGCTGTAGTTGGCCAAAAAGACCACCTTGATGCGGCCGGCGACGTCGGGGTCGTCGTTGACCACCGCCGCGACGCCGTTGATCAGCCTGATGATGAGCTTGGCCGCCGCGTAGGCCGGGGCCGCCTTGCCGGCGAAGATGAAGGTGCGCGGCACCACGAAGGCCTTCGGGTTGTCCTTGATCCGGTTGTAGAGGGTGATGATGTGCAAGACGTTCAGAAGCTGCCGCTTGTACTCGTGGATCCGCTTGACCTGGACGTCGAAGAGCGAATCGGGGTCGACCTCGATCTCGTTCATCTTGTGGATGTAGCGGCAGAGCTTCTCCTTGTTCTTCCGCTTGACGTTCATCCACTTGGCCAGGAACTCGGGGTTGGCGGCGAGCGGCTTTAGCTTCGCGTTGAGCTCGTAGAGGTCGCGGGTCCAGCAGTCGCCTATGTACTCGTCGATCAGCGAGGAGAGGAGCGGGTTGGCCATCTTGAGCCAGCGGCGCTGGGTGATCCCGTTGGTCTTGTTGTTGAACTTCTCCGGGTACATCTCGTAGAAGTCGCGGAAGAGGTCCTTCTTGAGGATCTCGGAGTGCAGCGCCGCCACCCCGTTGACCGAATGGCTCCCGACGATGGCCAGGTGCGCCATGCGGATCTTCCTCTCCCAGTGCTCCTCGACGATCGACATGCGGGCGATCCGGTGCGGGTCGTCCGGGAAGGCCGCCTTGATCTCCTTGATGAAGTAGTCGTTGATCTCGTAGACGATCTGGAGGTGCCTGGGGAGGATCTGCTCGAAGAACCAGACCGGCCACTGCTCCAAGGCCTCGGGAAGGATGGTGTGGTTCGTGTAGGCGAAGACCCGCCTGGTGATGTCCCAGGCCTCCTCCCAATCGAGCTGCTCGAGGTCGATCAGCACCCGCATCATCTCGGGAATGGCGAGGGTGGGGTGGGTGTCGTTCAGCTGGATGGCCACCTTCTCGGGGAGTAGCCGCATGTCGGTGTGCATCTTCTTGAAACGGTAGAGGACGTCGTGCACGGTGGCCGAGGCGAGGAAGTACTCCTGCTTGAAGCGGAGCTCCTTACCCTCGATCACGTTGTCGGCCGGGTAGAGGACCTTGGAGATGGTCTCCGACTGCATCTTCTTTTCCACGGCACGGATGTAGTTCCCCTCGTTGAAGAAGCGGAGGTCGAATTCGCGGCTGGACTTGGCGCTCCAGAGTCTCAGCGTGTTGACCGTATGGGTCTGGTAGCCGGGGATCGGGGTGTCGTAGGCCATGGCCATGACGTCCTCGGTGTCCACCCACTCGCGGACGAGTTTCCCGGTCTCCTTGTCGATGGTGGTGATCACCCGGCCGTAGAACTTGACGGTGTGCAGGTGTTCCTGGCGGTCGAGCTCCCAGGGGTTGCGGTAGCGCAGCCAGTTGTCGGGGATCTCCACCTGGGCGCCGTCGGCGATGGCCTGGCGGAAGATGCCGTACTCGTAGCGGATCCCGTAGCCGTAGGCGGGGATGGACATGGTGGCCATGGAGTCGAGGAAGCAGGCGGCGAGACGCCCCAAGCCGCCGTTACCAAGCCCCGCGTCCTGCTCCTCGTTCAAAAGCTCCTCGAAGTCGCGCCCGAGCGACTCCACCGCCTCCTTGAAGTCGCCCCAGAGCCCGAGGTTGATCAGGCTGTTGCCGAGAGCCCGCCCCATCAGGAACTCCATGGAGATGTAGTAGACCCTCTTGTTGTCGAGGTTGTAGTAGGCCTGCTGGGTATCCAGCCAGCGCTCCACCAGGTGGTTTCTCACCGCGTAGGCGAGCGCGTTGAAGGCGTCGTACTTGGTGGCGGAGTATTTGTCTTTGCCGAGGGTGTATTCGAGGTGTTCCAGGAAGGTCTTGATGATGGTCATCTGCTTGTCGAGCTCTTCGCTGACGCCGATCATCTCCCCCGTCATGGGGGTGTCGTCTTGAGTCATGCCGGTTCCCTCTTCCGTCAGAAGCCCATCAGTCATGAGACCACCCGTAGAAAGCACAATGGAGTACGCCTCCGGAGCCTTGTTACAAGCGGCTGGAGGCGATGGAGTTTCCGTTGGACATGGTAAAGTATATATGCTAGTAAATCCTAGATTACAATACAAGTAAAGGGGCGTTAGTGAAAAAAGTCGCCATTTTTGCCAAAGTCCACGACCCCCGTTGTCTGGGTGTCGCGCAACAGTTGACTGAGTGGCTGGCGCAGCGTGGCGTGACCGCGAAAGTGGAGGATCACCTCTCCAAACGGCTGCGTCGGCCGAGCCAGACGCAGACGGTGGAGAGCTCGGAAATAGCCCAAGACGCCGACCTCATCGTGGTGCTCGGGGGCGATGGAACCCTGATCGCCGCCTCCCGCATGGTGGGGGAGGCCGAAGTCCCCATCCTGGCGGTAAACCTCGGAAGCTTAGGCTTTCTGACCGAAATCACCCTCGACGAACTCTATCCCTCCGTGGAACGCTGCCTCGCCGACGATTACGAGGTGAGCGAGCGGATGATGCTGCTCGCTATGGTGGAGCGCGAGGGCGAGGTCATCGAAAACCACCGGGTCTTGAACGACGTGGTCATCAACAAGGGGGCCCTGGCCCGCATCATCGACATGGAAACCTCGGTCGACAGCCGCTACCTGACCACCTTCAAGGCCGACGGCCTGATCGTATCCACCCCCACCGGTTCCACCGGTTACTCGCTTTCCGCCAACGGTCCGATCATCCATCCGGCCCTGGAGTGCATCTCCATCACCCCCATCTGCCCCCACACGCTGACGAACCGGCCGCTGGTGGTGGCCAAGGACGCCGACATCGACATCAAGCTCGTCTCCGGAGTCGACGAAGCGGTCTTTCTCACCCTGGACGGCCAGGTGGGGGTCAAGCTCGTGAACGGCGACCTGGTGAAGATCCGGCGCTCCGAGCACGTCACCCGCCTGGTCCAGTCCCGCAGCAAGGATTACTTCGAGGTCTTACGGACCAAGCTCAAGTGGGGCGAGAGGTAAACCTCTCTATATTCCTTTTGTCCTGCCGTCAACGATCCCCTATCCCGGCGGGAGAGGGAGAGCCTTACCGGTGGGAATTTGGCCATTGCCTGTTTCTGACAAGGGGCGACCAATCAAGCCATGCTAAGAGAACTGCTGATCACCAACCTGGCCATCATCGAGAAGCTCCACGTGGAGTTTCGACCGGGGCTCAACATCCTGACCGGGGAGACCGGCGCCGGGAAATCCATCATCATCGACGCGGTGAACCTGATCCTCGGCGGGCGGGCGAGCTCCGAGCTGATCAGGACCGGTGCCGAGGAGGCGTCGGTGGAGGCGGTCTTCGACCTGGAAGGTGCCCCGGCCCTGCGTGAGCGCCTTTCCGAGAACGGCATCGACTGCGAGGGGGACGAGCTCCTGGTGCGCCGTACCGTCTCCCGCAGCGGCAAGAACCGCGTCTTCATCGGCGGGGGGCTCGGCACCATCGCCACCCTGGGCGAGGTCACCCGCTCCCTCATCAACATCTGCGGGCAGCACGATTCCCAGTCCCTTCTGCGGACCGAACACCATCTCCGCCTGCTGGACGGCTATGCCGGCGCCCTCGAGCTGCGCGCCTCCTTCGCCGCCCGCTTCGAGCAGTACCAGCAGGCCCGCCATAAGCTGGAAGCGCTGGAACAGGGGGAGCGCGAGGCCGCCCGCCGGCTCGATCTCCTCTCCTTCCAAAGTGGCGAGATCGCCGAGGCGAAGCTCTATGTCGGCGAGGAAGAGGAGCTCGAGGAGGAACGCGAGCGGCTTGCCCACGGCGAGAAGCTCCTGGGGCTCTCCCAGCAGGCCTTCGAGGCCATCTACGGAAGCGATGCCGCCATCCTCGGGACCCTGCGCCGGGTGATCTCCGGGGTGGCCGAGGCGGGCTCCTACGACAAGACGCTCTCCCCGGTGGCCGAGGCGCTGGAAGGGGCCTACGCCCAGCTCGAAGACGCCTCCTTGACCCTGCGCGACTATGCGGCCAACGTGGAGGCCGACCCGGGGCGCCTGGAGCAGCTCGAGGACCGGCTCGACCTCATCAACCGGCTGAAAAGAAAATACGGCGCCGACGTGGCCGAGGTCTTAGCCTACGCCGCGGAGGTGGACCGGGAGCTCGCCACCCTCTCCAACCGGGAGGAGGCCAAGGAGGAACTCTCCCTGCGGATCGCCCGGCTGAAGGAGGAGCTCGTCGAGCTCGGCGCCCACCTCTCTAAGAAACGCGCCGATGGGGCCCAGTCCCTCAAGGCCGGGATGGAGCGGGAACTGGCCGAACTGGCCATGACCCACGCCGTCTTCGAGACCTCCTTCGAGCCGAGCGCCGAGCCGCGCGCCTACGGCTTCGAGAAGGCCGAGTTCCTCTTTTCCCCCAACCCCGGCGAGCCCCCCCGCCCGCTGGCCAGGGTCGCCTCCGGGGGCGAGCTCTCCCGCCTGATGCTCGCCTTGAAGCAGCTCCACCCCGAGAGTGAGGTCCCCACCCTCATCTTCGACGAGGTGGACACGGGAATCGGCGGGGCGACCTCGGCCCTGGTCGGGGTGAAACTCAAGAAGGTGGCCGGCAGCCAGCAGGTGCTGGCCATCACCCATCTCCCCCAGGTGGCGGCCTTTGCCGATCTCCATCTCCGGGTGGAGAAGGGGGTGCGCGACGGGCGGACCGCGACCTCGGTGCAGACGCTGGACGGGGAGGGGAGGATCGCCGAGGTGGCCCGCATGCTGGGGGGCGCCCGGGTGACCGAGAAGACCCTGGAGCACGCCAGGGAGATGATTCAGGAGGCAGCAGCATGATCAGGAAGGCAAAGATCAGCGACGTGAAGGAGATCCAGAAACTTCTGACCGGGTACGCGAACAAGGGGGACATGCTCTCCCGCTCGCTCTCCGAGCTTTACGAGTCGCTGCGCGATTTCTACATCTTCGAGGAGGAGGGGAAGCTTCTGGGTACCTCCGCCCTGCACATCGTATGGGAGGACCTGGCCGAGGTCCGTTCGGTGGCGGTGGCCGCCGAGGCCGGAAGGCGCGGCGTCGGAAGCCAGGTGGTGGGGGCCTGCCTCGACGAGGCGCGCACCCTGGGCCTTAAGAGGCTCTTCTGCCTGACCTACAAGCCGGAATTCTTCTCCAAGCTCGGCTTCAAGGTGGTCGACAAATCGGAGCTCCCCCACAAGGTCTGGGGGGACTGCATCAAGTGCGTGAAGTTCCCCGACTGCGACGAGATCGCCATGATCCTCGATCTCTAAAAGGGAAGGGGAGGGGAGGCGCTCATGGAACAAATGGCGAGACAGGCGGATGCCGTCGAGGCGCTCCTGAAGGAGAAGGGGGTGACGGGGTACGAGATCGTGGCGGTCAACTCCCGCGACTTGAACCTGGAGGCCAAGGAGGGAAGGCTCGATACCTTCCGCTTCGCCGAGCCGTCGGGGGTGGCGGTCCGGGTGCTCGACGGCGATGGGCTCGGCTTCTCCTTCTCGACCGCCATGGACCGGCCGGCCCTCGAGCGGATGGTGGAGGGGGCCCTGGTGGCCGCCAGGCTGCAAAGCTCCGATCCCTGCCACGGATTCCCGATCCCGGCCGCCCGTTATCCGGAGGTCCCCGGCCTTTTCGACCCGCAGCTTTCCGCCGTTTCCGAGGAGGAGAAGATCGAGCGGGTGCTCGAGCTCGAGCGCCTGGTCCTCTCGCGCGATCCGCGCCTGAAAAGGGTCCGCAAGTGCAGCTACAGCGACTCCCGCTACGAGACCCTGATCAGGAACTCCCACGGCCTCGAGGCCTTCTACCGGGGCTCCCAGGTCTCCGCCAGCGTCTCGGTGATCGCCGAGGAGGGGGGAGCCGCCCAGATGGGGTGGGATTTCGACTACGCGAACCGCTACGACGGCCTCGACCTCGCCACCCTCGCCGACCGCGCCGCCCGCAAGGCCACCTCGCTCCTTGGCGCCGGCACCCTCCCCACCATGCGCTGCCCGGCCGTGCTCGACAACCGGGTGGCCGCCGACCTGCTCGACGTCCTTTCCTCCTCCTTTCTCGCCGAAAACGTCCACAAGGGAAAATCGCTGCTGGCCGGCCGGGTGGGGGAGCGGCTCTTCTCGGATCGGATCACCATCAGGGACGAGGGGCTGCGTCCGGGTGGAATGGGGACCGCCCCCTGCGACGGCGAAGGGGTGCCGCAGCAGAACACCCTGCTGGTCGACCAGGGGGTGGTGAAGGGATTTCTCTTCGATACCTACTGGGGAAAGAGGATGGGAGCGGCCTCGACGGGGAACTCCTCCCGTGGGGGGATCAAGGCGCCTCCCCGGATGGGTGCGCATAACCTCTTCATCGAGCCGGGGAGCGGGGGTGCGGAGGAGCTTCTGGCCGGTATCGGCCGCGGGGTGCTTATCACCGACGTGATGGGGATCCATACCGCCAATCCCATCTCCGGCGATTTCTCGGTGGGCGCTTCGGGATTCTACCTCGAGAACGGGGAGATCGTCCGTCCGGTGAAGGGGATCGCCATCGCCGGCAATCTCCTGGAGATATTCCGCGGGGTGGACCGGGTTGCCGGAGACCTCCGTTTCTTCGGATCCTCCGGCGCACCTTCGCTACGGCTCGCCGAACTGGACGTCAGCGGCTCCTAGTTGTTGAGAATTTCGATCAGCCTGCGCACGAACGGGCTCACCACGGCGTAGTGCACCTCGACCCCGTCACGGGTCCCCTCGATGATCCCCTTGTTCTTCAAAAGCGCCAGGTGCTGGGAAACGGTCGCCTGGGGAAGTCCCAGGCATTCCCAGATATGCTTCACGTTGCACTCCTGGGTGCAGAGTCCTGCCACTATCTTGAGCCGGATCGGGTGCCCGAGCACCTTCAGCATTTCGGCTTCCTTCCCAAATTCTCTCGTCTTGTCAAATGCCAATTTCACAACCTCCGGTTATTCCTACCGGAATAGTCTATATATAGGAATTGATTTTTTGTCAATCGCCATTATCAAGAACGGTAGATCCGTTCGCTGAAGTGGCAGGCGGCGCGGTGTCCCGGCTCCTTCTCGGAAAGATCCGGCGGCACCTCGAGGCAGATCTTCTCCGCGTAGGGGCACCGGGTATGGAAGGGGCAGCCGGAAGGTGGGGAGAGCGGGGAGGGGAGCTCGCCGCGGGCGATCACCCGGCGTCTTCTCTTCTCCGGATCGATGCTCGGGATGGCGCTTAAAAGCGCCTCCGTGTAGGGGTGCAGCGGCGAGGAGAGGACCTGGTCCCGGCTGCCGCTCTCCACGATCCGGCCAAGGTACATGATGGCGATCCGGTCGCTCAGGTGCTTTAAGACCGAGAGGTCGTGGGTGATGAAGAGGAAGGAGAGCTTCAACTCCCTCTGCACCTCCTGCAAAAGGTTCATGATCTGGGCCTGGATGGAGAGGTCGAGGGCGGAGACCGGCTCGTCGGCGATGATCACCTTGGGAGAGACGGCGAGGGCCCGGGCGATCCCTATCCGCTGCCTTTGGCCCCCTGAGAACTCGTGCGGGAAGCGGGTCAGCTGGTCGCCGGAGAGTCCCACCCGCTCGAGAAGCTTAGCCACCCGCTCGCGCCGCCCGGCCACGCTCCCTATCTTATGGATGGCGAGCGGCTCGGCGATGATGTCGTAGACCCGCATGCGGGGATTGAGGGAGGAGAAGGGGTCCTGGAAGATCATCTGGACATCCTTCCGGAAAAGCGACAGCTCCCCCTTGGACATCTTCCAGAGATCCTTCCCCTGGTAGCGGATCACCCCTTCGGTGGGGGGCATGAGGGCGGTCAAAAGGCGCGCCAAGGTGGACTTTCCGCAGCCGGACTCGCCGGCGATTCCCAGGGTCTCCCCCGGCATGATGGCGAGCTCGACGCCGGCCACCGCGGTGAGCACCCGCTTCTCGCCGAAGGCGCTGCCGTGGACCGGGAACTGGCGGTAGAGGTTTTCGGTGGAGAGGATCGGGTTCATGTTGCCTTCAGGCAGCGGACCAGGTGGCCCGGGCCTGCCTCCGTCATTTCGATGGGGTGGCGGCTGCAGCCGTCGTCGCCGATGGGGCAGCGGGCGCGGAAGGCGCAGCCGGCGATATCCTCGCGCAGGTCCGGCACCGTGCCGGCGATGGTGGCCAGCGGCTCGCCGGGACGGCCGAATTCGGGGAGCGAGGCGAGAAGTCCCCGGGTGTAGGGGTGGAGCGGGTTCTTGAAGAGCTCGGCGGTGGAGGCCATCTCCACGATCTGCCCCGCGTACATGATGGCGGTGCGGTGGGCCCTTTCGGCCACGATGCCGAGGTTGTGGGTGATCAGGATGAGACCCATCCGGTTCTCGTCCTTGAGGCGGTCGAGGAGCTCCAGGATCTGGGCCTGGATGGTGACGTCGAGGGCGGTGGTCGGCTCGTCGGCGATGAGGAGCTCGGGGCGGCAGGCGAGCGCCATGGCGATCATGACCCGCTGACGCATCCCTCCGCTCAACTGGTGCGGGTAGTCGGCGGTCCGCTCGGCCGGCGCGGGGATGCCGACCTCGGAGAGGAGCTTTTCGGTCTCCCGGGCGGCCTCCGCCTTGGAGAGACCGCGGTGGATCCGGAGCCCCTCGCCGATCTGCATCCCGATGGTGAAGACCGGGTTCAGGGAGGTCATGGGGTCCTGGAAGACCATGGCCATCCGGTTGCCCCGGATCCTCCGCATGGCGTCCTCGGAGAGGGCGAGCAGGTCCTCCCCCTGGAAGAGGATGGAGCCCGCCACGATCTTGCCGGGAGGGGGAACCAGCCGCATGATGGAGGCGGCGGTGATGCTTTTGCCGCACCCCGATTCGCCGACCAGGGCCAGGGTCTCCCCCGCCTCGAGCTCGAGGTCCACCCCGCGCACCGCCTTGAGGACGCCGGTGGGGAGACGGAACTCGGTGCGCAATCCTTTGACCTGCAGAAGAGTTGACAAAAGCGGCTCCTTGTGGCGGCATTTCTACCCCATCCTCACCCCGCCCCTCCCCTTGAAGGGGAGGGAGCCCCTGGCCACCTTCTCTCCTCGATGGATCGAGAAATGAGACGTAAGCGGCGATCGGAGCGGGCTTTGCGTAGCGTTCCTTCTCCTTCAAGGAGAAGGAGAGGTTGAGGATGGGGGTGGTGCAAAAAGAAAGGGCGGTCGAAGCAGGTCGTGCTGGATTTGGGGAAGACCGGATGCTCGATCGCCGGGGGGAGCGTCCTGCCGGATTCCGGCGGGACCTCAGTCGCCAGGCACATTTATAGCATCATTCGGCGGCTTGGGCAATCCGGGAGTGGTAGATGCTCGTGGAGTGCTGCTTCCGTACCCGCTCGGCGGCGAGCTGGGCGACCAGGGTCTCCTCGCCGGAATCGTCCGGGAGGGCGGCCAGCACCGCCTCCCGCTGCTGCGCCGGGGTGGCGTGGCGGTCCGGGAGGAAGTTGGGGGTCTTGAGGAGATCGATGAAGATGGGGACCAGCACCGGGTCGAACTGGGTGCCGGCGTTTTCCGCGAGCTCCTGGATGGCCAGGTCCACCCCCAAAGCCTTTCGGTAGGGGCGGTCGGAGGTCATGGCGTCGAAGGAGTCGGCGATGGCCAGGATGCGGGACTCCAAAAGGAGATCGTCGGCGGTGAGCTGGTTGGGATACCCGAGGCCGTCGTAGCGCTCGTGGTGCTGCCCGATGCAGAGCCTCACGTCGTGGAGGAACTCGATCGGCTCCAGGATCCTCATCCCGATGTTGGGATGCTGCTGCAGCTCCTCGACGTCCGCCTCGGTGAGGTTGGCCTCCTTGTGGAGCAGCGAGAGATCGATGCCGATCTTGCCGATATCGTGGAGGATGGCCGCCCGCTCGATGACCTTGAGGCGGTCCTGCGGGAGCTCCAGCTTGCGGGCTAAAGCCAGCGAGAACTTGGTCACCCGCTCGGAATGGCCGCGGGTGTAGCTGTCGGAGGCCTCGATGGCGGAGACCAGGGCCTGGATGGTGTTCAGGTAGGTCCTCTGCTGCTCGTCGTAGAGCATCGCGTTCTTGATGGCGATGGAGGCCTGGGCGGCGATGGTGCTCAACAGCTCCAGCTCTTCGTGGTTGTAGGTGGTGCTGTCCGCCTTGTTCACCATGGTGAGGGTGCCGATGATCTCGTCCTTCACCATGAGCGGGGCGCAGATCACCGTCTTGCGTTCGTACCCCAGAAGGCTGAAACGGTCGAACTCGGGGTTCTGGTTGATGTCCGAGATCAAAAGCGGCTTGCGGTTGGTGATCACCCAGGTGGAGACCCCGGTCTCCTTCATCGGGACCTTCCCTTCGCTGGGGAGGGGATCGTTCAGCCCGATCAGGTTGGTGACCCGGAGGATCTCGCAGTTGGGATCGTAGAGGATGATGTAGCCGATCTGGGCCTGCAGCGTCTCCATGGTGGTCTTCACCACCAGGTGGTAGAGGCTTTCCACCTCCATGGTGGAGTTGATGGCAAGACCCAGGCGGTAGAGGGTGGAAAGCTTGGCGACCGCCTTCTCGAGGTTGGTGTTCTTATCCTCCAGCTCCCCGGCCAGGTCCGCGATCTTGTAGTTGGCCTCCTCGATCTCCTCGATCCGCTCCTCGAGCGTGATGTTGAGGTTCTCGATCTCCCGGATCTGCTCCTCGAGCCGCCCGTTCATCAGGTGGGTCTCGCGGTGGAAGGAGAGCTTCTCCTGGGCGCGGGCGAGCTCGCGCTCGTGGGAGATGGTCCTTTCCATCATCGCCTTCAATCTCACCACCATCCGGTTGAAGCTTTCGGACAGGCTCTTCATCTCCACCGAGCTGGTGATCTGCACGCGGTGGTCGAAATCTCCCTGCTCGACCTGCTCCATGTAGGCGACGAGCCTCCGGATGGGGCGGTCGACATAGAGATAGAGGAGGGCGCAGATGGTGACGAAGGTGAGGATGATCAGGGTGGCGCTGGAGGCGACCGCGGTGTCGCGCTCGCGGCTTAGGAAGTTGTTGAGGTAGTCGAGGGAGAGGCGGATCTCCAAGAGCCCGAGCGTCTCCTGTCCGGCGGGGTGGCACTGGTAGCACTGGGGGGCGTTGAAGATCTTGGCGTAGGAGATGAACAGTCCGTCGTCGGGAAGGATGTTCAGATTCGGAGAGGTGGGGCGGTGCTGGGGCGCCTCGACGGTCCGGGTCCCGATCTCGGCGGGGTCGGCCGAGTTGAGGATGACCCCGTTGGTGTCCACGATCCTGATCGACTTGACCAGCTCGCGGGACTTGATGCGGCGGAAGATGTTCCCCACCTCGTCGGAGCGCCCGGAGAGCATGGCATTGCCGATGCTGCTCTTGATGGTCTCCACGAGAACGGAGGTGTTGCGGTTGGCAATCTCGTGCAGCATCTCTTTCTGCTGCACGTAGTTCATGTATGATACGGACGATATCACCAAAATCAGGATCAGTGTTACCAGTGCCAAAATCTTGATTTTGAGAGAATTAACCATCGACCCCGTCCGCATTAGGATAAAACAGTACACACCGCGATTTCGCGCAGTCATTGCCCAGCGATATAACGCAATTTCACCGAGATAGCAACAGTTATTTCGGGAGTTGGAGCTAACGAAAGCCAGCTTCCCCGCGCCATCGCGGCCGTTTAGAGTGTCACGGCCGGCGGTCTTTGTCTGCCGTGCTCGGGCGCCCATCAATTTAATGATATTAAAAGCAAACCGCTTGCCAATTATGGAGCCGGCGCACTTTCTTAGAAACATAAAATTATTGACTTTGCGGGCAGTTCCATGGTTTATATTTGAGGCTTTTAGCAAGGGCCCCAGTCGGCCTGTGGTGCATGGATTACATGAGCTTTTTCAGGATTTTCATCATACTGGTTGTCTGTCTGGTCGCGGGTGGTAGTTCCGCCGCCTGGCGGCCGGAAACCATCAGGGTTGCCGTGGTCAAGGGGGGCGATACCCTCCAGCTGGACGGTACCGGGGTGCTATTGACCGACACCCGCGGGGAACCGCTCAGGATCGAGATGCCGATCGAGGTCAGGCGCGCCGGGAGCCGGATCACCGCCAACGGTGTCACCATCTCCGGCCTGGTCGCCTCGGCGCCGGTCCGGATCGACGTGAACGGCAAGGGGTACCGGGGGATCGTCGAGGTCACCTCGGGCGACCGCGGGCTCCTCGTGGTGAACGAGCTTCCCATCGAGGACTACCTGATCGGCCTCATCAACTGCGAGATCTCCTCCTCCTGGCCGCTGGAGGCGGTGAAGGCCCAGGCCGTCATCGCCCGTTCCTACGCGGTCTACCAGAAAAATACCCGCCGCGGTGCCCCCTACCAGCTCGAGTCGAGCGTCATGGACCAGGTCTACGAAGGGTGCGACATCGAGGACAGCCGAGCCGCCCGCGCGGTGCTGGAGACCGCCGGCGAGGTCCTCACCTACGACGACAAGGTCATCCAGGCCTTCTATCATTCCAATTGCGGCGGTCACACCGAGAACTCGAAGAACGTGTGGGGGATGTCGCTTCCGTACCTGCGCGGGGTCCCTTGCCGCTACTGCCTGGACGCGAACCCCATGCGCTGGGATCTCAAGCTTCCGCTCAAGAAGGTGGAGGTGGCGCTCAGGGCCGCCGGCTACCAGGTTGGGGGGGTGAGGGATATCCGGGTGCAGTCGAGAAACGAAAGCGGCCGCGTCCAGGAGCTTACCGTCTCCGGCTCCCGGGGGCGGGTCGCCGTTTCCGGGGTCGCCTTCCGCAAGGCCATCGGTTACGGCGTGGTGAAAAGTACCAACTTCGAGATCAGGATGGCCGGCGACGAGGCGCTCATCAGCGGCACCGGGAGCGGGCACGGCGTCGGCCTTTGCCAGTGGGGGGCCAAGCAGCGGGCCGCCGACGGCTTCGACTACCAGGAGATCCTGTCCTACTACTATCCCGGGGTGAAGCTTGCCAAGGGGTACGGCCAGTAAGATGCTCCTTTCCGACTTCGATTACCAACTGCCCCCCGAGCTGATCGCCCAGCATCCGGCCGAACGCCGCGACGCATCCCGGGTGATGACCGTCGACCGCGGAAACGGTGCGCTCGGGGAGACGTCGGTCCCGGGCATCGCCTCGCTCTTCAGGCCGGGGGACGTCCTGGTCCTCAACGACACCCGGGTGATCCCGGCCCGCCTGCTGGGGAAGAAGGAATCGGGGGGCGCGGTGGAGATCTTCCTGGTCCGCCGGCTAAACGGCGAGGGGGAGCTCTGGAGCTGCCTCATGAAGGCCTCCAAGACCCCGGGCCCCGGCTGCCGGGTGCTCCTGCCCGGCGACGTCACCGCCACGGTGACCGCCCGCGAGGATGGCGAGTGGCGGGTCCTCTTCGAGGGAGCCGAGGATTTCATGGGGTGGCTGGAGGGGGCGGGGAGCATGCCGCTTCCCCCCTACATAAAGAGGAGCCCCGAGGGGGAGGACCGGGAGCGGTACCAGACCGTGTTCGCCCGCGAGAAGGGGGCGGTGGCCGCTCCCACGGCGGGACTCCATTTCACTCCGGAACTGCTCGACGCCATCCGGGCGCGGGGCGTGGAAATCGCGCCGCTCACCCTGCACGTGGGGCTGGGGACCTTCATGCCGGTCCGGGTGGAGGATCTCTCCCGGCACAGCATGCACCGGGAGATCTACCGGATCCCGCAGTCCACCGTCGACGCCATCGCCTCCTGCAAGGCGGCCGGGGGGAGGGTGGTGGCCCTGGGAACCACGTCGCTAAGGGCCCTGGAGCACGCGGCGGCCACCGGAGAAATCAAGGCCGGGGAACGGGAAGCCGATCTCTTTATCCTTCCCGGATACTCTTTTAAGGCAGTAGATGCTCTGATAACAAATTTTCATCTCCCCAAATCCACCCTATTTATGCTAGTGTGCGCTTTTGGCG
This sequence comes from Geomonas sp. Red276, assembly GCF_054784495.1. Classification (NCBI taxonomy): domain Bacteria; kingdom Pseudomonadati; phylum Thermodesulfobacteriota; class Desulfuromonadia; order Geobacterales; family Geobacteraceae; genus Geomonas; species Geomonas sp. Red276. The sequence continues at coordinate 37,932 of NZ_BLXW01000026.1, read as the reverse complement.
GCCAGGAGACCATGACAGCCGCCTACCGGGAGGCAGTCAAAAGGCGCTTCCGGTTCTTCAGTTACGGCGACGCGATGTTCATAAGCTAGGGCGTAGCGGGAAGTTTCCCAGACACAGGATAGTTTTTTGCCGGCACTCACCTTTGAATTGATAAAGAAAGACCCGGGCTCCGCTGCCCGGCTCGGCTCTCTGACAACCACGCACGGCAAGATTGAGACTCCGATCTTCATGCCGGTGGGTACCCAGGCCACGGTCAAGGCGATGACCCCCGAGGAGCTCACCGAGGTCGGCTCCCAGATCATCCTGGCCAACACCTATCACCTCTACCTGCGTCCCGGGCACGAGCTGATCGGCCGGCTGGGGGGGCTGCACCGCTTCATGCACTGGAACGGCCCCATTCTCACCGACAGCGGAGGGTTCCAGGTCTTCTCGCTCGGAGAGCTGAGGAAGATCACCGAAGAGGGGGTGAAGTTCCGGTCGCACATCGACGGCTCCACCCACTTCATCTCTCCCGAGGTTTCCATCGCCATCCAGGAGGCGTTAGGCTCCGACATCGCCATGGTCTTCGACGAATGCCCGCCGTACCCCGCGGAGCGCTCCTACGTGCAGAAGTCGCTGGAGCTCACCACCCGCTGGGCCAGGCGCTGCAAGGAGGCCCATCGCCGGGAGGACCAGGCCCTGTTCGGGATCGTGCAGGGGGGGATGCACCCCGAGCTGAGAAGAGAGAGCGCCCAGCAGCTGCAGGAGATCGGCTTCGACGGCTATGCGCTCGGTGGGCTTTCGGTGGGCGAGGAGAAGGGGCTCATGCACGAGATGATGCAGGCCTGCTCCGATATCCTCCCGGAAAACGGACCGCGCTACATCATGGGGATCGGGGCCCCCGAGGACCTCATCGAAGGGATCCACGCCGGCTTCGATATGTTCGACTGCGTGATGCCGACCAGGAACGCCAGAAACGGCGCCCTTTTCACCGGCACCGGGAGGATCAACATCAAGTCGGCCGTCTTTGCCGAGGACACCGGCCCCATCGATCCGGAATGCGACTGCTACGTCTGCCGCAACTACAGCCGCGCGTATCTGAGGCACCTGTACCGGAGCCAGGAGATCCTGGCCTCCCGGCTGAACACCTGGCACAACCTGCACTTCTACCTGAAGCTCATGGAGAAGGCGCGGGGCGCCATCGCCGAGGGGCGCTTCGCCGAGTTCCGGCGGGAGTTTTACGCAAAGCGGGGGATGGTCCCTCTCGTCTAAACGGCGGATAAAGTCAAAAACTTTGCACGCGGATCAAGGCGGATTAAACGGATTTGCGCGGATAAGGCTTAAAAAGGGGTTAAGGCTCAAACAATAAAAAGTTTTTCGCTTGATCCGCCTTTATCCGTTAAATCCGTGTCATCCGCGTTCTATCGCTTTTTAATTTTTAGTTTTTAGTTGTTTTTTCACATTCCACCCAGGAGGTAACAGTATGTTTGGTTTGGCGTTTGCTATGGCGCCCCCGTCCGGCGGAGCTGCCGGGGCTGCCGGGCCGCTGGCCCAGTTTCAGGGGATGATTCCCCTCATCTTGATGTTCGCCATCTTTTACTTCCTCCTCATCAGGCCCCAGCAGAAGAAGGCCAAGGAGCACAGGGCCCTCCTGGATGCCCTGAAGAAAGGGGACCAGGTAGTGACCGCCGGCGGTATGCACGGCAAGGTGACCGCGCTCGACGACCAGGTGGTGACCCTGGAGATCGCCCCGGGCGTCAACGTCAAAATCAACAAGGGCTACATCGCAACGGTCAAGAAGGACTAGCATCATCAAACTCCCGAAAGGAGCTTTTCCATGACGAAAGGCTATACCTGGCGTATCTCCCTCATCGCTGTTTTTATTATCGCCTCGTGCATCTACATGGTGCCGACGCTCGCTTCCCAGCTCCCTTCCTGGTGGAGCGGGGTGCTTCCCAAGGACAAGATCCATCTCGGTCTTGACCTGCAGGGTGGTACTCACCTTGTTATGGAGGTAGAGACCCAGAAGGCGGTCGAGGGCTCCCTGGACCTGATCGCCACCGACCTGGAGGATTCCCTCAACTCCCAGAACCTGCGCTTCAAAAACATCGGCAAGCTCGGGTCCGACAAGGTCCAGCTGGTCCTGTACGATCGCGCCACCGCCGATAACGTGCAGAAGATGGTCAAGAAGAAGTATCCCGACCTCGAGATCCTCCCGGCCTTCGACGAGGGTGGCTTCGTCAACATGCAGCTTCGCATCAACGAGAAAGAGGCCCAGGTCCGCAAAGACCGCGCCGTCGCCCAGGCGCTGGAGACCATCCGTAACAGGATTGACCAGTTCGGCGTCTCCGAGCCGGTGATCCAGCGCGAGGGGATCGACCACATCGTCGTCCAGCTCCCGGGCATCAAGGATCCCAAGCGCGCCATCGACCTGATCGGCAAGACCGCCCGCCTCGAGTTCAAGCTCGTGGACGAGAACGTGAACGCCGCCACCGCTACCCCGTCGAGCGTTCCCGACGACGACGAGCTCCTCTTCGAGAAGAAGACCGACGCCACCACCGGCGCCGTTTCCGAGACCCCGCTCGTCGTGAAGAAGAAGGCGATGATCACCGGCGACCTTCTGACCGACGCCCAGATCAGGATCGATTCCCAGTACAACCAGCCCTACGTCGCCATCGAGTTCAACTCCACCGGCGCACGGCTCTTCGACCAGGTGACCGCCGCCAACGTCGGCAAGCGCTTCGCCATCGTGCTCGATAACAACATCTACTCCGCCCCGGTCATCCGCGAGCGTATCTCGGGCGGCAGCGCCCAGATCTCCGGTTCCTTCACCGAGAAGGAAGCCGCCGACCTGGCCATCGTGCTGCGTGCCGGCTCGCTCCCCGCGCCGGTCAAGATCCTCCAGAACGTCACCGTCGGTCCTTCCCTCGGTCAGGACTCCATCCACAAGGGTCTCATGGCCGGTCTGGCCGGCGTCGCCTTGGTGGTCATCTTCATGGGGATCTACTACCGGGCGGCCGGCATGGTGGCCAACTTCGGGATGGTGCTCAACCTCGTGTACCTGATGGGGTCCCTGGCCGCCCTGGGCGCCACTCTGACCCTGCCCGGCATCGCCGCTATCGTCCTCCTCGTCGGTATGTCGGTCGACTCCAACGTCCTCATCTTCGAGAGGATCCGTGAGGAGTTGAAGCTCGGCAAGACGCCACACGCGGCGCTCGACGCCGGCTACGACAAGGCGTTTTTGACCATCATGGACTCGCACGTCACCACGCTGATCACTGCCGCCGTGCTCTTCCAGTTCGGCACCGGCCCGGTCAAAGGTTTCGCCGTCTCCCTGAGTCTTGGTGTCATCATCAACCTCTTCACGTCGCTGGTCGGCACCAAGGTCATCTTCGATGCCTTCCTGGACCGCGTCCACGTGAAGCGACTGAGCATATAAGGGGAGGGGATCATGTCAATGGAACTGCTTGGAAAGACCAACATCGATTTCATTGGGATGAAGAAGGTTTCCTTCGTCATCTCCGGAATTTTCGCCATCATCGGGCTGATCGGTATCGTGCAGATCGCCCGCGGCGCCGCCAACATGGGTATCGACTTCTCGGGCGGCACCGAGATCCAGCTCAAGTTCGCCCAGCCGGTCAGCACCGAGCAGGCACGCTCCGCCCTCTCCAAGGAGGGGATCAAGGAAGTGGACCTGCAGGAGATCAAGGACGGCAATAAGCTCCTCGTCAAGATGAGGAAGAGCGGCAAGGTGGCCGACGCCGTGGAGGCCGCCTTCAAAAAGGAGATGCCGGGCAACCCTTACACGGTGGACAGCTCCACCGAAATTGGCCCCTCCATCGGCGATAAACTCAAGCACGACACCATGATCGCCGTGATCATCTCCATGCTGGGGATCGTCGTCTACATCGCCTGGCGGTTCGACTACAAGTTCGGGGTAGGGGCCGTAGTTGCCACCATGCACGACGTGCTTTTCATGATCGCCGTCTTCTACGTTGCCGGGAAGGAGGTCAACCTCCTGTTCATCACCGCGGTGTTGACCATCGCCGGTTACTCGCTCACCGACACGGTCGTCGTCTTCGACCGTATCCGCGAGAACCTTCACAAGAGCCTCAAAGACCCGCTTCCCCAGGTCTTCAATCGCAGCATCAACGAGGTCCTTTCCCGTACCATCGTCACCTCGCTGACCGTCTTCCTGGCGTCCGTCACCCTGTTCCTGTTCGGGGGTGAGGTGATTCACGACTTCGCTTTTGCACTTCTTTGCGGCGTGCTGGTCGGCACTTACTCCTCCATCTTTGTGGCAAGCCCCATCGTGGCCCTGTGGGAGAAACCCGCCGAAGAGGCGAAAGCCTAAGGAGATTTCCGTGAGCAAGGAGAACGTTCTCACCCTCGTCGTGGCCGCCATCATCGGCCTCCTCGGCGGCTACCTGGTCATCAACATCGCCGGTCACAAGCAGCAGCTTCCGGCGGAGGTTTCGATTCCTCAGGGGGCCGGATCCCCGATGGATTACCAGAAGCGGATTGCCGAGGCCGAGAAGATCGTGGCGAAGGACCCGACCAACGCCCAGGTCTGGAACCAGCTCGCCAACGACTACTTCGATACCGATCAGGCCCAAAAGGCGGTCAACGCGTATTCGAAGGTAATCGAGCTGGAGCCGAAGAACGTGAATGCCATGACCGACCAGGGGATCATGTACCGGAAGATCGGCTGGTACGACAAGGCGATCGCCAACTTCGAGAAGGCGCAGTCGATCGATCCCAAGCACCTGCAGAGTCTGTATAACCTCGGCGTGGTGTACATGGTCGATCTCAAGCAGCCCGAGAAGGCCAAGGAGATATGGACCAAGTATCTCCAGTTCGATTCCACCAGCCCGACGGCCCAGCAGATCAAGGCCGACATTTCCGCCATGCCCGCCGGCATGGGTAAAGGAATGGGTGGTAAATAGCCCACGAAAACAAAAGGCCCTGCCGACCGGCAGGGCCTTTTTTCGTACCACCGTTTCTGCTGGGCAACTACAAGTTGTTCCGTCCCTCCCTCGGGTCCAGGGCGCAATGCGCATCAAGCTTAGTCGCAGCGACCAGGAAGAAGATGTTGCGCGTGGTGACGGAAAGGAAGGTAATGAGGGCGATACTTCTCGCAGTAACGTTGTTGTTGTGGTCCAGCACACTGTTCGCCGAGGTCTTCACCTGGACGGACAGCCAAGGCACCCAGCATTTCACCGACGATTCCCGGACAATCCCTCCCAAATACCGGAAGAAAGCGGTCCCACTCAAGGGATTCGACCAGCCCGAGGAAGCTCCGGTGGTGGCTAAGCCGGCGGTTTCCACCGCGGCGCCCGTGGCCCTCTCGAAGCGGGAAGAGCAGCCGAATACGCCTCCCCAGCCGCAGACGGAGCTCGATCGATTGGCGAAGTCTCTGCTGGAAAGTGCGTCCACCGACAGAGACAAGGCCTACGCCGCTTTCGCCTGGATCCGTTCCAACATCTACTACGACAACGCTTCCAAGTGGCAAAGAAGATACGGCCAGCACGGCGGTGACCAGAGTCCGGAAGGAGTACTCGCCGCGAAGAGAGGGGTCTGTGAAGGAATGGCCAATCTCTTCGCGGCGCTCACCGAGAAGATGGGATTGCCAAGCGCGGTCGTCACCGGCAGGGCCAGCGGCTTTCGCCAGGAAGCCCACGCCTGGAACGCCGTGAAGGTGGACGGGAAATGGGGGCTTGTCGATGTCACCCGCCACAGCTTCCTCAACCCGCCCGAGGATTTCCTCAATCACCACTTCCCAAACGACCCGCAATGGCAGCTTCTGGAGAAGCCCCTGACCTACCAGGAATGGCTCAAACGGTAGGCCGTTTGGGTGCCCCGCGAAGGCAATAACCACGCCGGAACAGCTGCAAGTAGCAGGTGGTAGATGACCGAGTTGACCGAGGATCAAAAGTTGTCGCGCGCATTGCGCAGCAGACTGCGGGAGCTTTGCGCAACTGCGCGACGGGACGCGCTCGTTTTCGCGGTATCGACGGTGTTGTTGACCCCCGTCGCCTTTGTGGTCTTCATATTCACCATGATTTTTGCTTTTGGGATGGTGAATCGCGGATGGATCGAGCATCTGGTGTACCGGGACTCCTTTCTCGCCGGGGTTAACCTCTGCCTCGCCTTCATGGGGATATCGTATTTTCTGCGCCCCAAGGAGAAATATCTTTGTCATGACGATGACAATACCTGGGCCTTCGCGGGCATGGTGATCTTCTGTGTAATCCTCGCTTTCTCCTACCTTACCCGTCTACCCGTCTCCCATGCCGGCTGGTTCTGGTCCCTTTATCTCATCTTGGCCATGGCCATGCTGGGATGTCTCGGCAAAGCCTACGAGCCCCATGACGACTATTACATCGGCTGGGTAGTCGGACCGTACCTGGTCGACAATCCTTTCACCCTTCGCGACGACCTTGACCGAGCCCATATCAGCCTCGGTTTTGCCGGGTCGGTCGCTAACTTGATCCTTGAGTCATACGGTGCCTTGTTGGGTAGCCGGTGGCTTTGGCGCGGTCTTGCGGAATCGGAACTGAACGATGCCGTGATCGTGGTGCGAAAACTGGCCCTGCAGGACTTTGCCGGTGCCACGGTGCACATTCGCGACTCCCGCTCCGCGGCAGACATCATACGAGCTCTCTCCAAGCTTGAACTGGTGATGTTCGAAAAAGGGCGCTTGAAACTCACGTTTAAAGGCGTCGATTTCGTTTCAGGCCATGACAACCGTTTGAAAACCGGAATCCAGTAAGCCCGCGGGCTGGGCGCTCCGTACCCAAGCGGTAGATGGACCAGCTTGTCGGCAAAAGACCAGCGGCCCGGTGGGCAGGGGGCCGCCCACCCTACACTTTTCCTGCCATCGACCAGATCTTCAAAAATTAGTACTGAACGGCTGTGATCCTCTCTTAGGGCTTTCACTGAGCGGTGGTGAGAAGGGGAGGGGGAGGGTTGCAAAGTTGCAAAGTTGGGATACGTTTTGCGTGTTGACGTAGTGGCTTTGGCAACTTCCGCTTTGTCATAGTCGGCCGGGAACGACCCGGGGCTCGTGAAGTTGCTGGAACAGATCGGGAAAGAAAGAGGTACCGATTCCTGATGGCGACGGACCGTGCCAGCGGAAGTAGTAGGTTTGTTGACTTCACGAGAGATCGCTCCGGCCAAGTCGTTCATGCGGGGGTGATCTTCGTCGTAATCGTCATCCTCTATGCCAGCAGCCTGCACAGTTATCTCCTGTTCCACAGCCTCATCGAAGTCACCACCATTGCCATCGCCTTTTCCCTCGTTACCCTCACCTGGAATTCCCGCCGGTTTCTGACCTCCGGCTGTATCAAGGTGCTCGGCATCGGCTACGGTCTCATTGCCATCATCGACCTGATCCATACCCTCACCTACAAGGGAATGGGGGTCTTCCCCGCGTATGGTGCGAACCTCCCCACCCAACTCTGGATCGCGGCGCGCTCACTGCAGGCTCTGCTGCTCTGCGTGGCTCCCCTTTACGCCCGGCGCAACCTCGACGAGCACGCTTTCCTCGCCATAGCCCTCGTCGCCACGGGTACCGTCACCACGCTGGTCTTCACCGGGGATTTCCCCGACTGCTTCATTGAGGGGAAGGGGCTGACCCCGTTCAAGATCGCCGCCGAATACCTGATCAGCGCCACCCTTTTTGGGGCCCTGATCCTCTTCGTCAGGGTGCGGTCGGCGTTCAACGCGAAGGTCTTTGGCCTTCTGGTGGCCGGCATCGTCTGTACCATCGGGTCGGAGGTCGCCTTCACCTCGTACGTCAGTGTGTACGGCTCTGCCAACATGATCGGGCATTTCCTGAAGCTCGCCGCCTTCGCGCTGGCCTACCGGGCCTTGATCGTCACCGGCGTCCAGCAACCGTTCGAAGTGATCTTCCGTGACCTGAAGCAGGCCGAACTGGCCCTGCTCCATCACCAGGAGACCCTCGAGGAGCAGGTACGGGAGCGGACCGTTGCCTTGGAAGAGGAGGTGGCAGAGCACCGGCTGGCCGAGGTGGCCCTTTCCCGCCTGAACCGGGAACTGCGGGCCATCAGCAGGTGTAACGAGGTGCTGGTGCGGGCCGAGGACGAGCAGACGCTGCTGGACGAAATCTGCCGCATAGTCTGCGAGGAGGGGGGATACCGGATGGCGTGGGTGGGATACGCCCAGGACGATCCGGCTAAGAGTGTCACCCCGGTGGCGAGGGGGGGACTCGATGACGGCTACCTGGCAGAGGCGCGGATAACCTGGGCCGATACCGACCTGGGGCGCGGTGCCACCGGAGCCTGCATCCGCAACGGCACCAGCGCCTGTTTCCAGGATTTCGCCACCGATCCCCTGGCTGTCCCCTGGAGGGAGAGGGCCTTGCAACGCGGCTACCGCTCGACCGTCTCGCTGCCGTTGAAGGACGAAAAGGGGGCAACCTTCGGGGCCCTTACCATATACGCCTCCCATCCCGACGCGTTCCCCCCGGACGAGATCAGGCTCCTGGAGGAGCTGGCCGCGGACCTCGCCTTCGGCATCCGGGGCCTGCGCAGCCGCCGCGCCCGCAAGGAGGCCGAGCGGACCAGCACGCTTCTCGAATTTGCCCTGGACAACGTGCGGGAGGCGGCCTTCCTGATCGACCAACAGGCGCGTTTTCTTTATGTGAACGAGGAGGCGTGCCGGGCGCTGGGATACCGGCGCGATGAACTTTTGACCCTGGGGGTAGCCGACGTCGATCCCGATTTTCCGGGCGACCGCTGGCCCGAGCACTGGGCGGAACTGAAGGAGCACCGTTCGCTCACCTTCGAAGGGCGTCACCGGACCAAGGGCGGAAGGCTTGTCCCGGTGGAGATCAGCGCCAACTACCTGGAGTACGATGGCCACGAATTCAATCTGGCGCTGGCGCGCGACATAAGCGAGAGAAAGAGCGCGGAGGAGGGGCTGAGATTCCTTAACGCCGAGCTGGAGCTCCGGGTCAAAGAGCGAACCGCCGAGCTGGAGATGAAGAACGAGGAACTGGAACACGCCAACAGGCTTTTCGTGGGACGGGAGCTGCGCATGGTGGAACTTAAGGAGCGGATCCGTGAGCTGGAAGGGCACGACGCCTGACCCGGGTTGACATCCCCGGCAATAATGGGTAAAGAGAAACCTCCCGCTTTTTGACGGTGATCCCCGGATACCTTGCAGGGATCATTACACTATTCAATGTCATGGCTGGCGGCTCAGTCCCGCTGCCGGCAATCATCATGGAGGTCGACGAATGCTCAACGGCTTGATGACAAGCTACGTCCTTTCGGTTTTGGGGACGGTGGTGGTCTTGAAGTTCCATCTATTGCCTACCGTCCTGGCCGGGCTCGCGGTGCACGTGGTGACCTGCAAGCTGGCGGGACGGCTGCCGATCAAGGAGAATGGCCTCGCCCGCGAGGCGGCCGCCATCGGCCTGGCGGTCGGGGTAGTGGGTGCCTTCGTGGCCGGCGGCTTCGCCCTCTACTCGATGATGAAGGGGTTCCAGGGATTCAGCGCCCTGATGATGGCGTCGGCCGAGACCCTGGAAAAGGTCAAGCGGTCGCTTCCCCTCGACATGGCAAGCTCGCTGCCCGGGTCGGCCAACGAGCTCCAGGAAAGCGTGGTTTCCTTTCTGAGGGAGAACGGGAAGGAGCTTTCCTCCGCCGGAGCGGAAGGGCTCATCACCTTCGCGCACATCCTGATCGGCATGGTGATCGGCGGCATGACTTCCATCGCCCGGGTCAGGATCGCCGACAACGACCATCCGTTCCTGTCCAAGCTGTACGACAGGGCCAAGATGCTCACCCTTTCCTTTGAAAAGGTCGTCTTCGCCCAGCTGAAGATCTCCGCCGTCAACACGGCGCTGACCGCGATCTATCTCTGGCTGATCCTCCCTCTTTGCAACGTGCACCTGCCGATGGTGTCGCTATTGGTACTCCTCACCTTCGTGGCCGGGCTCATCCCGGTCATCGGGAATCTCATCTCCAACAGCGTCATCGTGATCCTGAGTCTGGGGACCTCGCTGCTGGTCGGCATCGGCTCGCTGCTGTTTCTGGTGGTCGTGCACAAGCTCGAGTACTTCCTCAACGCGAGGATCATCGGCCACGAGGTCAATGCGAAGGCGTGGGAGCTCCTCTGCGCCATGGTGACCCTCGAGGCGGTCTTCGGGCTGCACGGGGTCATCGCCGCTCCCATTCTCTATGCCTGGCTGAAGGCGGAGGTGCTCAGGGCGCCGACGGTCGGCGAACTGCAGGCCCCGCGGCCTGCCGCCCCGGAGGCGAATGGCTGACCGCAGGCTCCCGGAATCAAATCTCCCCTGTCCAAAGGGGGCGGAGGTGATTCTCGTAGTGACCCTGGCCCCGCCTGGAGGGGGAGGGGAGGGAAGAAAAGAAAAAGGCTGGTGACCCTGGAGTCACCAGCCTTTTTTTCGTCCGGGACGGAGCCGGGACTAGTGGTCGATGGCCTTGGCCATGCCGATGCCGGTGTTCTGGCGGACATAGACTTCGTCGAACATCTCTTCGGAGCGGCGGCTCGGGAAGGCGAGGGCGCCGATGATGGCGGCCAGGAAGCCCAGCGGGATGGAGATGATGCCCGGGTTCTTCAGGGTGAAGATCGGTTTGTCGAGCCCCATGATGGAGGTGCCGTCCTTGTTGGTCTCGTAATCCTTCCTGGCTTTGGTCAGCGCCTTCAGGTCCTTCTCGTCGAGGGTGGCACCGGCCGGGAGGGCGGCCTGCTTCTTCTCCATGGCGGCGACCACCTTCTTGGCGCCGGCGGCGACTGCCTTGGGATAGGTCATGTTGGGGGATACCATCACCAGCACGACGGAGACGATGGTGCCGACCACCAGGCCGGAGATGACCCCGGCGGTGTTGAACTTCCTCCAGAACAGCGAGAGGACGACGACCGGGAGGTTGCCGGAGGCGGCGACCGCGAAGGCCAGTGCCACCAGGTGGGCGACGTTCTGGTTCTCGGCCATGATGCCGATCACGATGCCGCAGGTGCCGACCACCACGGAGGTGACACGGGCGGCGAACATCTGCTCGTTCTGGTCGGCGTGGCCGTCCTTGATCACGTTCACGTAGATGTCGTGGGCGATGGCGGCGGAGGCGGCGAGCACCAGGCCGGAGACCACGGCGAGGATGGTGGCGAAGGCGACGGCGCAGAGGAAGGCCAGGAAGAGGTCACCGATGATCGGCGCGATGTCGGCACCCAGTTTCTCGGCCAGCATCAGGGTGGCCATGTTGCCGCCGGCGTCGATGCTCTTTATCCCCTGCGGGGTGAGGTTGATGGCGGCGCCGAAGCCCAGGAGGGTGGTCAGGATGTAGAAGCCGCCGATCAGGAACATGGCGATGATGACCGACTTGCGGGCGGCCTGGGCGGTCGGGACGGTGAAGAAACGCATGAGGATGTGCGGCATCCCGGCGGTGCCGAGCACGAGGGCCATGCCGAGCGAGATCTGGTCAAGCGGGTTCTTCAGGAACAGGCCGGGCTCCAGGAAGCGCTGGCCGGCGTCCACGCCGTTGAGGATGACGCCGTCTTTAAGCACCATCTTGGAGACGTGCTCCTGGATGTCGGGGTTGGTGACGATGGAGCTGAAGAAGCCGATCGGGTTGAAACCGGCCTTGGCCATGACCAGCACGGAGAGGAGGAAGGCGCCCGCCATCAGCAGGCCTGCCTTGATGATCTGGACCCAGGTGGTGGCGACCATGCCGCCGAAGACGACGTAACCGACCATGAGGATGCCGACGCCGATGATGGAGGCCTTGTAGGGGATGCCGACCAAAAGCGCCATCAGCTTGCCGGCGCCGACCATCTGGGCGGTGAGATAGAAGGTGGCCACCGAAACGGTGGAGATGGCGGCGATGGCGCGGACCGGCTTGGGCGAGGTGCGGAAGGAGAGGATGTCGCCCAGGGTGTACTTGCCGGCGTTACGGCAGGGCTCGGCCACGATCAGGAGCACGGTGATGTAGGCGACCAGCCAGCCGACCGAGTACATGAACCCGTCATAGCCGTAAAGCGAGATGAGGCCGGAGATACCTAAGAAGGAGGCTGCCGACATGTAGTCGCCGGCGATCGCCCACCCGTTCTGGGCCCCGGTGATTCCGCCCCCCGCGGCGTAGAAGTCGGAAGCGGTCTTGGTCTTCTTGGCGGCCCACACCACGATCCCCATGGTGATGCCGATGATGAGGACGAACATGCCGATGGTGATGGTGCGGTTGGCCTTGAGCTCCTTTTTGGCCGGTGCGGCCGGAGCGGGTGCCGCTACCGCGGATTTCTCGGCGGCGGGGGCGGTTGCGGTGGCGGCCGGGGCGGCGCCCTGGGCGGCGGGGGCGCTCACGGCGGGAGCGGCGGCCGCGGGAGCCTTGGCGGGCTCATCGGCGAAGGCGGCACCGGCCAGCGAGAGGGCCAGCGAGGCGGCGATGAAGATCTTTTTGAAGGTCATGGTGTTCTCCTCTCTTAGATGTGCAGTTCGTCGATGAGTTCTTTGGTCAGGCGGTCGAAGTCCTTGTTGGCGACATGGGAGTAGTACAGGGCGATCCCCCACGAGACGAAGAACTGGGAGAGGGCGAAGATGTAGCCGAAGTTGATGGGCCCGATGAGCTTGATCTTGAAGATGCCGGGGGTGTAGGCGGCGCCCAGGGGGAGCAGGAAGTAGTAGACGCAGCTGAAGATCCACCAGCCGAAGAGGAAAGCGGACTTCTTGTGGTGAAGTTCTACGAACTTCGGGTTCCTGGCGATTGCTGACCAGTCATACTTTTTTTCTGCCATGGTCGTACCTCCGTTTGAAATCGGTTGCCCAGCTTGGGTTGAAGGGAAGTCTCGCTCGGCGAGATGTGATGGTGTCCTTGGCGTCTCGCACTCCTCAGGCCGGGAGGTAGCCGAATCGCGCGGAAATGAGCCCCGCCCCCTCCTGAAGGGATGGGATGATCTCGTTCTCGATCCGGTCGGCCAGCATCCGGAAGGAGGGGCCGAGCATGGTTATGGCGCCCACCACCTTGCCGGCATAATCGCGAACCGCAACCGCGACGCTGATGATGCCGTCCCCGAGCCCGCCGTGGTCCACGGCCACCCCGGTGGCGCGGATCTGCTGCAGCTCGCTCGCGAGACGCTCCAGGTCCGGCTCCTTGACCAGCCCGTCGTCCCGCCGGCAGATCCGCTCCAGGAGGTCCCAGGAATCGACCGCCTTGAGGACCTTCCCGGCCGCGTTGGTGAAAAAGGGAAATTTCCTTCCGGTCAGCGGGTACGCCTTGATCGGCTGGCAGCAATCCACCATGTTCAGGAAGAGCACCTCGTTATCCTTGATGACCGTCATGTAGACCGCCTCGTCATGCTTTCGCGCGAGGTCCTCCATGATGGGGTGGGCGTAGGTGACGAGGCTCGATCCGTCGGCGGGCTCGGCCAGCATCTTCTTGGTATGTTTGGTCAGGTTCTCGCTTTCGATGAGCTTGTGGCCGAGGGTGATGGTTCTGGCTCCCAGTCCGTACTCGCCGGTCACGCTGTCGCGTTCCACGAGCCCCTTTTCGTTGAGGGTGGCCAAGAGGCGGTAGGTCTTGTTGCGGCTGAAACCGATACCCTTCGCCAGGGTGTCCAGGGAGAGCTGCTCCCTGCTTTCCGCAAGCTTTTCCAGCACTTCCAGCGCTTTTTTGACGTTCAACACCGTGTAGGTGCATTCCTTGTCTCGCATATAGACCTCGAGCGGGCGCCCCGGAGCCGGCTGATGGCGGGCGTGGGGGGACGCGGTACACGTAGTGCCACGGGGACGTGGGTGTCCTTTCCCGTTTACGCGACTGATGAAACTGGTACGACCAGACCCCTCAAGGCACGGAGCGAAGCCCGGGAGCGACGCCGGAGGTCGCGGCCCGCGGTGAATCGATCACCGGGAGACGGACAGCGGGGCCCCAGATAGGGTCAGGCGGTACACGACTGCAATGGAGAAGGGTGACGCGGGGTGAGGTTAGGCTGGTGGTGCTCGAGAGTGGCGTGTAGCGGTGAGCTGGACGGAGTGGAGGGTGGTGACGACGGTCTCGGGATGGTCATAGGTCGGGGGGGCGGCCAACGAGACTACCGGGGGCGGCGGGAGCTCCGCAAAGGCCTGGCAGTCGAAGGCCTTGGCATCCGCTACCTTCACGCTGGTTTCGACAACCGCGCGCGGCCGCTGTTTCGGTCCCCTGTTGTGCTCAAGGGCCGGGTTCCTCATCCCGAGGGTGATGAGGAGGCTTGCCAGCAGGCATATGGTAGTTGTGAGGAAAAGTTTTCTCACGTTCGAGGCCTTTTCATTTGCTGCAAATTCGAATTGAATTCGTGATAGAAAATATAACGACATCTCAAAAAAATGCAACAACTTTTTTGGTCCTGCGTTAACCCCGCTGTAATACATGGAAAAATGGTCGAAAAACATTTAAACGGCGTGTGTGTGGATGGGTAGGAGCGGGGGGGTGTGCCCCGCTTTTGGACGAGGGAGACGGGGGGCTTCGGGGTGTTGGCAAAACGCAATTATCCTCACCCTGCACGCTCGCCTGCCGGCGGATGGCCTGATGGGGGACGTACTGGGCGCAGGGCATGGGCGGCCCCGATCGCGGCAACCTGCCTGGTGGCGCTGAAGATGAGGTGCCGGCGGAGATCCTCGGCGGCTGCCGCTTTTCTTGACTTAGCCCCCCCAGATGGCACACTTCAGTTTAAATTAGAAAATACCAATAAAAGGAGCGTGCAATGATGCCTAAACCGTCAGGAAAAGCAGTTGCCGTGGTCGCCTTCGCCGTCGTGGCCTTGGCTGCATCTCGAGGATGGTCCGAGCTTAAGACACCGCACACTCAGCAGATGCCGCCGGACGCCGTCATGGAGGCGCTGACTCCGCGCGAGGTACCGGTCACCCGTCCGGAGCAGCGAAAGAGCCCGCACGACCTCTCCGACATCTTCAAGGCGGCCAATGCCGAGCCCGACTCCACGGCGTTCACTCACCAGCCCAAGGAGGGGAAGAACTCCGGCTTCGACTTCTACCGCGACCCGCTCAACACCGACAAGCCGATGACCACCTTCGAGGAGGTCTACCGCAAGGACGTTTCCGAACGCCACAAGGTGAACGATGCCCAGAGGCGGCTGCTTGAGACCCGGTACGATCTCACTCCGCATCTCTCCCCCGACGTCCGGATGACCCGCGGCAAACCGATCGCCGTCGGCCCCACCGCCCGCCTGGCCCGCGGCATGGGCTGGGACAAGCTGGCCGGCCTTTCTCCCGAGGACATCAGGCGGGAGGGGATGTTCCCCTATCCTCCGCTGCCCCATCCCAAGCAGGCGACCGGCGGGCAGGTCTTCCCGAAGATGCAGATCGACATGTTCCCCCGCCTGCAGCGCTTCGACGTCGATTTCGACCTTCCCGACGCCTTCCTCCCGGAATTCCCGCCGGCCATCTTCCTCCAGAATCGCCCCGAGCTGGGTGACGTCTCCCGCGGCGAGGTGGTCTCCATCAACAACTACTACCGGCTGTTCAAGGACCTCCTCACCCCGGTCCAGCTCGACGGCCTCAGGATGCTCCTCACTCCCTTCCCCCAGGAGGAGTTCAACCCGACCGACGACCGCAAATCGGCCCAGGCGAGCCTCGGCGTGGCCTGCTTCGACTGCCACGTGAACGGGCACACCACCGGCCAGTTCCACCTAAGCCCGGACATCCGTCCCCAGGAGCGGCGCTTCAGGCTCGACACCGTGAGCCTCAGGGGGGTCTTCAACCAGCAGATCCACTCCTCCAAGCGAAGCCTCCGTTCCATCGAGGATTTCACCGAATTCGAGCAGCGGAGCGCCTACTTCAACGGGGACGAGATTCACGCCGCCAAGAAGGGGATGAACATCCTGAGCCGGGTGCAGGTCTCCCACATGGCGCAGATGCAGAACATGCTCGATGTCCCGCCGGCGCCCAAGCTCGATGCCTCCGGCTACCTGATCCCCGGCAAGGCGACCCGGGCGGAGGTATCGGGGCAGCAGATCTTCTTCGGCAAAGGGAGATGCTCCGGCTGCCATCAGCCGCCTTTCTACATGGACCAGCAGATGCACGACCTGGAGCTTGAGCGCTTCACCCGCGAGCCGGGCGACGGGCCGATCAAGACCTTCACCCTGCGGGGCATCAAGGAGAGCCCGCCGTACCTGCACGACGGCCGCTGCTTCACGCTGGAGGACACCGTCGAGTTCTTCAACCTGGTGCTGTTCTTAAGGCTCAATCCCCAGGAAAAATACGACCTGGTTGCCTTCCTGAGAGTTCTCTAGGCAGGCTCGACCGGCCGCCAGCTTGCCGTGATTCTGTCAATGACGGGCCACGGTCACTGGCGGCCGGTTTGTGTCTGTCCCCATCGTTTCATTCATGCTATAGTGCCAGCTGTCTTTTCTCTCTGACATTGTTAATCAAATCCCAGAGAGAGTGGTAAAATTGCTAGTGTCTTGAACCTTTCCGGAGATTGAATGCAGCCCGTCACTCACAGAATCTGGCGGTCGAGGCAGGCGGAACCGGGGGCTTCGGAGCGGGTTGCCGCCTCCGGGGTCTCCCTGCTCCTGGCCAGGCTCCTCGCCAACCGCGGCATTGCCGATCCCGACGCCGCCCGCGCCTATCTGAATCCCACCCTCTCAACCCTTCACGATCCGATGTCGCTCGCGGGGATGGAGACCGCGGTGGAGAGACTCGCGCTCGCCCTTACCCGTGGCGACCGGGTCTGCGTGCACGGGGACTACGACGTGGACGGCGTCACCTCGGTGGCGCTTTTGATCGGTTTCTTCCGCGAGGTGGGGATCGACGCCTTTTCCTACATTCCCAAGCGGTTGACCGAAGGGTACGGCCTTTCCTCGCAGGGGGTACTGGCCGCGGAAGAGGGGAGGGCGAGCGTCCTCATCACGGTCGACTGCGGCATCACCTCCCATGCGGAGGCCGTCCTTTGCCGCGAGAGGGGGATCGATCTCATCATCACCGACCACCACTCGCCCGGGGAATCCCTTCCCGCCGCCTTTGCCGTGATCAACCCGCTGCAGCCCGGCTGCCGGTACCCCTTCAAGTCGCTGGCCGGGGTGGGGGTCGCCTTCCACCTCGTCATCGCGCTCAGGTCGCGGCTGAGGGAAAAGGGGCTCATCAAGGGGAAGGAACCCGATATCCGCGAATACCTCGACCTGGTCGCCCTCGGGACGGTGGCGGACGTGGTCCCCCTGCTGGGGATCAACCGCGCCCTGGTGAGCTATGGCCTGAAGCAGCTTAGCCAGGGGAACCGGGTAGGGGTGCGTGCGCTCAAGGAGGTCTCCGGCGTGGTGGGGGAGGTGGGGTGCGGCGCGGTCGGCTTCCGGCTCGCGCCCCGCATCAACGCGGCCGGGCGTCTGGAGGACGCCGCGGTCGGCCTGGAGCTCCTGCTCACTACCGATCCGGTGAAGGCCAAGGCCATCGCCACCCAGCTCGACGACAGCAACGCCGAGCGGCAGGCGATCGAGCGGGCGACCCTGGAAGAGGCGCGGGCCATGCTGAAGGACGGGGCCTGCCGGGGGAGAAAGAGCATCGTGCTCGGCTCCAGGCTCTGGCACCCCGGGGTGGTGGGGATCGTGGCCTCCCGCATCGCCGAGCTCTTCCACCGCCCGGTGATCCTCTTCGCCCTGGAGGACGGCACCGGGAGGGGCTCGGGCCGCAGCATCCCGAGCTTCCACCTCTTGGACGCCATCCGCAGCTGCGCGGACCATCTCCTCAAGTACGGAGGGCACAGCCACGCGGCCGGCGTCTCCATCGCCGAGGCCGAGCTGGAGCGTTTCGCCCTGAGCTTCGACGAGGCGGCCGCGGGTGCCCTCGATGCCGAGGCTCTGGTCCCGGTCCTCCCCTACGATGCCGAGCTCTCCCCCGCCCAGGTGGACGAGGGGCTTCCCGCCGAGCTCGACCGGATGAAACCGTTCGGGATGGGGAATCCCGAGCCCTCCTTCCTGCTCAAGGGGGCCGAGGTGCGCGAGGCCCGCGTGCTGAAGGGGGGGCATCTCAAGCTGCGAGTCACCAGCCAGGGGAAAAGCTTCGACGCCATCGGCTTCGGCCTGGCCGAGAAGGAGCCTGGGATCGGGGAGCGCATCGACCTGGTCTTCACCGCCGGATTCAACGAATGGAACGGCAGGCGCTCGCTGCAACTGACGGTAAAGGATCTGCGTCCGGAGGAGAGCTAGTGCTGAGGGGGGAGCGGTTCAACAAGGCCGACCGGGTCATGCGGGTCGGATTCTGGATCAACTTCCTCCTGATGGGAATGAAGCTCGCCGCCGGTCATTACGGCCGTTCCGAAGCGGTCTTCGCCGACGGGATCGAGAGCGCCTGCGATTTCGTCGCCATCACCCTGACCTTCTTCGCCCTCAAGGTGGGGAGAAAGCCTTTCGACGCCGACCATCCCTACGGCCACGGCAAGGTCGAAAGTCTCTCCGCCATCATGGTCTCGCTGGTCATCGGGGTCACCGGCGCCTGGATCCTCTATTCCGCCGTCACCACCGTGGTGGAAAACGAGTACGCCACCCCGGCCCTCATCGCGGTCCTGGCCGCGGCGGTCACCATCGTGGTCAAGGAAGCGCTCTACCGGTACTCGGTGCGGGTGGGAGACCAGCTCAAAAGCCCGGCACTGCTCGCCATCGCCAAGGACCATCGCAAGGATGCCATCACCTCCATCGCCACCTTGATCGGGGTCGGCGGTGCCTACCTGGGGGTGAAGGCGATGGACCCCATCGCCGCCGGGCTCACCTCGTTCGTCATCTTCAAGATCGGCTATGACACCTTCCGCACCTCGGCCCACGAGCTCATGGACGGGCTTCCCGAGCAGGCGATGGTGACCGCCATCGCCGACATCGCCCGCACCGTGGCCGGCGTCGACGGTGTCCACGAGATCAGGGCGCGCCACTCCGGTCAGTTCGTCATCGTCGACCTGAAACTCGACATGGACCCGGAGATGACCGTGAAACGCTCGCACGAAATCGCCACCGAGGTGAAGCGGCTCATCTTCGAGACCTTCCCCAACGTGGGCGATGTCATGATTCACATAAACCCCTCCGACGTTCCTCACGAGGACCTCATCAGGTTGTAGCCCCACTCACCAGAAACCACACTTTTCCTATCGGACCGTTTTGGTCTTATTTTCTTTAAGTAAAAGGCTGTCACGATCACGACACAGCCCGCTTCCTCCCCTCCATGTGCGCCTTGCCAAAAGCTACAGAATTCATTGCCGCATCGGCCGGAAAATCCGCATACAGTATACATATCTCTCTTGACAGACCATTTGCGAAGGTAGTATTAACGTCAATCGTGTTTTTAAGAAAAAATGTTATTGGGAGGAGAGATGAAGAAGATTAATCGCCTTACTCTGCTGCTGGTGGCGATGCTGCTGGTGGCTTCCAGTGCGTTCGCTGCCAAGCTCGCTACCGTGGATATCCCGGTGGATGCTCAGATGTACGCCGCGACCCCGGCTCCGCTGACCCCGAATCAGTGCGCCCAGTGCCACACCGGTCAGTTCGGTTCGCTCAAGGAGAACGGTGGCAAGCACCGCTTCGACTGCCAGCAGTGCCACAAGGTGATCCACGCCTACAACCCGAACAAGGCCAACTACGCGGAGATCATGCCGAAGTGCTCGCAGTGCCACATCGACATTCACGGCCCGGCTAACAAAGACTGCTCCTCCTGCCACGCCAATCCGCACGCGCCGCGCAAAGTCGCCATGACCCCGCGCCTGACCAGCTCCTGCGCCACCTGCCACCCGGGTCCGAAGGCCGACCTCGTCGCCTTCCCGAGCAAGCACTCCCTGCTAGGCTGCGAGCGTTGCCATACCTCCCACGGCTTCAAGCCTTCCTGCGCCAAGTGCCATAAGTCGCACTACGAAGGTCAGACCTTCGACTCCTGCACCAGATGCCACTCCGTCCACAAGCCGAAGAAGGTCACCTACCACTCCAACGAGCCGGCTGCCACCTGCGGTTCCTGCCACAAGGTCATCTACGGCAAGTGGACGCACACCAAGGCCCGTCACAAGAACGTGAACTGCGCCCAGTGCCACCACGACAAGCACGGCTACATCCCGCAGTGCACCGAGTGCCACAAGCAGCCGCACCCGGCCGGCATCCTCCAGAAGTTCCCGAAATGCCTCGGCTGCCACCTCGACGTCCACGACCTGCCGAGCATGAAGTAGTAAGCCGGTCGTAACCTTGCTGTACCTAAGCCCCGGAGGAAACTCCGGGGCTTTTTTTCCCCCCCATCCTCACCCTGTCCCTCCCCTTGAAGGGGAGGGGACGCTGGGGCAGGAGCTGCGCTGTCTTACCGGCTCTACGCGGGGGGAGGCGTTCAACAGGTCCGCGGGGAGCTCTCCTCCCTCGCCGTTATCACCATGCTCTACTATGACTTTCTCAATACCACTCCCGTCACTCCTTTTGCCGGTGGTGGGGTAGGATTCGCCTCCACTCACTTTGCCCGGGCAACCACGGGCAGTACCCTCCTCTGGCCGGCCGGCGACGACACCAACGTCGCCTATCAATGGGTCGGCGGCTTCTCCCTGACTGTCACCGAGGCAACCTGTCTTGACTTCTCCTACCATCATTACGCTATTCCGCGTATCCACCTCCCCTCTGTCTCAGCCGAGTTCAGAGGGCCCAACCTTTCGATAGGGTTTCGACACTGGTTTTAGCTTTCCTGTATCTACTGAAAAAAACGCTGTTCTTATTATCTCCAAGTGGATATAATGGCCCACGATTCGCTGTGCCATTGAAAAGGTCTGCTGACTTGGCCAGCGGCGTCATTGTCGTCTAATCGCGGAGATCTTCCCTTCCTGTCAGAGATCCCGGCCCGATTATGAGATGCATTTCACGGAGCGGGTGCTGCCGCTCCAATGATTGATTGTGTGACCTGTGTCACATGGAAACCGTGATAGCTCGCGTATCGTATGGAAAGCCCGGCACCTACTTCCCCCGATCGGGTTGATCGCGAGCCATCCCCTGTTCCCTTAATCAAGTAGGTGTTACGTGCGCTATATCTTTACCCTCGCAATAGTCGGCAGCCTGCTGGTCCCCTCGCTTTCCCGTGCCACCGTCACCCCCGTCCCCCTCGAGTCGACCTCGCAACGCATTTCCACCATGGAGGCGCTGCTCGACCGCGCCATGGCCCAGAACCTGATCGCCGGCGGCGTGGTCGTCATCGGCAACCGCCAGGGCATCATCGCCACCTCGGCGCGCGGACACCTCACCCCCTCTCCGGCCTCGCCTCTGCTGGACGAACATACCGTCTTCGATATCGCCTCCCTGACCAAGGTGGTGGCCACCGCTCCCGCCGTCATGAAGCTCCTCGACGAGGGGAAGATAGCCCTCACCGATCCGATCTCCCGCTGGTTCCCCGAATTCGCCCAGCCCAGCCGTAGCGAGATCACCGTCCAGCATCTGCTGACCCACACCTCGGGGCTGGACGACATCTCGGTTTCCTCGGATCAGCCGATGCAGTCGGCCATCCGCAAGGCCGCCGCCGAGAGGCGCTCGCCCACCGGCCGCTTCCATTATGCGGACATCAACTTCATCCTGCTCGGCGAGCTGGTCCGCCGCGTTTCCGGGAGCTCCCTGGACGTCTTCTGCCAGAACGAGATCTTCGGCCCGCTCGGCGACCGCGAGACCATGTTCCTTCCCTCCCGCGCCATGGAGGCTTCCATAGCTCCCACCTCCGGGTATTCCCCCGGCGTGGTGCAGGATCCCAACGCCCGCCGGCTGGGTGGCGTCGCCGGCCATGCCGGGCTCTTCACCTCCGCCTACGACCTTTCCCGCTATGCGAGGCTCATGCTGGGAATGGGAATGCTCGACAACCAGCGGGTACTCTCCGAGCAGGTGGTCGCCGAGATGACCTCGCCCCACTCCTGCAGCAACGGACAGGTGTGGCGCGGGCTTGGCTGGGACATGAACTCTCCCTTCGCGGCCCCCAAGGGGAACCTCTTTTCGGATGCATCCTTCGGCCATACCGGCTACAGCGGCTCCTCGATCTGGATCGATCCCAAGCAGGATCTCTTCGTCATCCTGCTGACCCGGCGGGTCAACTACCGCGACACCCACAGCTTCAACCAGCTCCGCCGCGAGGTCTCCACCGTCGCCTCCGCCACCTACAACGGCGGCAGCATGCCGTTCCCGATCAACGACGACGCCCTCCTCGCCGAAGCCGCCGCGTCCGACTCCGAGCCGGCTCCCACCCCGGGGCGCATCGAGGTCTACGAGAAGGACGGCATCCTGGTCGCCACCAACATCCATACCGCTCCCGAACACGTAAAGGCCCGGCGGGAAATCGTCCAGCACCATTTCGCCAAGGTCGTCAAGTCGTCGGCCAAGAAATGCAGCGTGCGCAAGGGGCGGGTCTCCAGAGTCGCCAAGGCTGACAGAAGCAGGGCGCGCTCCAGGAAACATCGCCTGATCAGGGGCTGATTTCCACGGTGCGTCGCTTTCTCAGCTTTTCTCCCCACTGGCAAAAATTCCCTCCTCAGCTCTATTAAGTTTAAAATATTCTATTGATTCTCTTTCAGTGCTGTGGTAAGTTCCGGCATTAGCTTTTACTTATGTAGTGCTATGAAGGGAGCAAAGCCATGGCGAGCCAGAGTTCGACTTTGGATCTTGGTATGCTGTGTCGCTTTTGCGACAACCTGACCTTCCATCTCCCGGAGGTGGATGGGCTTACCCCTGAACAGCGCAGGGACATCGAGGAGTTATGCAAGCTCTGCATTGACAACTTCAAGCGCTGTGCCGTGAACGGCTGACACTCGCACTGAATGTCGCCGAACTCACCCTCCACCGGAAGGTCCCGGGTCACATCGACCGGGACCTTCCTTGTTTTTTCACCCTTCCCGCACTTTAAACCTTTCCTCCCGGACACTTTACCTGTCTTTCTCCTGCCGCTCCCGATACTCGCCGGCCGTGTGGTAAAGTTGGCTTGATAGTATCTGCACGGGATTAAACCAGACCACGGTCAAGGAGCCCGCATGCGGGAACCGGATTACGACCTGCTCACCGCCTGTTACGACGAGGCGCTCGCCTTGCTGCGCGAGAATTCGACCCCGGAAGGGGTGCTGGCTTCGGCCCGCAGCAAGAAAGCGTCGGCACGAAGCTATGACAGCATCTTCGCGCGGGATGCCGCCATCTGCGCCATCGGCATGGCGGTCAGCGGGGAAGCCGACCTGGCGGCGACCGGCCGGGCGGGTATCCTGACGCTGGCGGCCGCCCAGGCCGGGAACGGACAGATCCCCAAGTTCGTCAGGCCGGTCTCCGGCGAGGCCGATTTCTGGTATGCGGGGTGTATCGATGCGACCCTCTGGTGGCTGATCGCCATCTCCCTGCTGGACCGCCTCGATCCCCGCCAGGGCCTGCGCGACGAACTCTCCCCCGGGATAGCCGCCGCCCTCGACTGGCTTTCTTGCCAGGAACATCAGAGCTGGTTTCTCCTGCAGCAAAACGAGGCGAGCGACTGGGCCGACATCATGCCGCGATCAGGCTTCGTCCTCTACACGAACGCCCTCTGGTACTGGACCAAGCGCCTCTATGACATCCCCACCGCGCCCCAGACCCGCGACTTCGCCAATCTCTTCTTCTGGCCCTACGGCAGCGTGGTCCCCGAACAGCGGCGGGCCCGGCTCCTCATGCACTACATCCGCAACCGCTCGAAGCCTTCCCCGTTTTTTCTCAGCCACGTGAACCTCTCCACCTGGGGGGAGGAGGTCGACGTCTTCGGCAATATCCTTGCCTACCTGGTCGGTGTCGGTTCCCCCTCCGGGGCCTGCCAGGCGGTGGGGAGGCTCGTGCGGATGAAGGCGAACCGGCCCTATCCCGTCCGCGTGGTCGGCTTCCCGATCGCCTGGGGGAATCCCGCCTGGCGGGACTACATGGGGCGGCATCGCCAGAACCACCCCTGGCAGTACCATAACGGCGGCATCTGGCCGTTCGTGGGGGGCTTCTGGATCCTCCTGCTGGCCAGGCTCGGGCAGACGCGCGAGGCGTGGGAGGAACTGGAGGCGATGGCGGCGGCCTGCAGGATCAACGGGTGGGAATTCAACGAATGGCTGCACGGGGAAACCGGCGAGCCGATGGGGATGGCGCGCCAGTCCTGGAACGCCGCCCTGTACATCTTGGCCTACCGCACGCTAAAGGACCGGGCGCGTTACCTGCCGTAGGGAGACGATGGTGGTACTATTGATGAGATAGCGGGGGAGGGTGGTCATACTCCAGGATCGGCCATGCGGAAAAGGCCGGACTGTCACAGGAGGCGCCCCATGATCTATCTGCTGATGCTCGTAAAGACTGCCGGCTGGCTTTGCGCCTTCTGGTTCGGAATCAGGGGCGGGATGAAGCGGATGCTCTTCTGGGCCGCCGCGGCCGCGGTCTTTCTTACCGTCGCCGACGTCGTCTACCGCTCCGCAGGGCCGGCGGGGGCCGTTTCCCTGGTGACCCTTCTTCTCTACGCCGTCATGTCCTTTCTGCTCATACCGGTCGCCTGGAAGCTGCGCAATCCTGCCGTGACGCTCGCCTGTCATGTGGCCGGCACCTGCGGCGCGTACAGCTTCGTCTATTTCACCATGAACTTCCTCAGTACCCGTCTGCCGCTGTGAGCGTCACCTCCCCCCTGTCACCTTCCAGAAGGCGGAACAAAGTGGCGTGCGTCCTCATCGCTCATTTAGGGCATTCTCTCATAGTGTGTTAGGATAAGCCGTGATAGTATTAAAAAATCTCTGATAAAAACATCCAATGGGGACCCGCGATGCTCAAGAACAAGCCCTTCATCATACTGCTGCTGATTCTGTTCGTACTGGTTCCCTCGTTCTCTTTGCTGGTCAACTTCTACACCGATTGGCTCTTCTTCACCGAGACAGGCCTTCTCTCGGTACTCAAGACGAACATCGTCGCCCAGGCCGCCTCCGGGCTCTCCTTCGGCCTCTTCTTTCTCTTCTTCCTGCTGGCCAACCTCCACTTTGCCTTCCACGCCACCGCCAACGTAACCCGCATCTTCCGCCAGTCCGGCAACGTCTACCAGCTGCGGGTCGACCAGGCCGCCCACCTGATCAAGCCGGTCAGCCTCCTGATTTGCTTCCTGCTGGCCCTGATGGCGGGGAACTGGGGTGCGGCCCAATGGCGCGAGGCGCTGCTGTTCCTTAACGGCATCACGGTCGGGACCCCGGACCCGGTGCTCGGGCAGGACGTCGGCTTCTACCTTTTCTCCCTCCCGCTTTTGGAGGCGATCCACGCCCTGCTGGGCGGCCTGTTGCCGCTTTCCGCGCTCCTGGTGGCCGCCATGTATTACCTCCGCGGCGGCATCTCCATCACCCCGCAGGGGGCGGTGCTCGACCCGAAGCTTCGCAAGCACCTCGCCGTGCTCGCTTTCCTGTACGGCCTGAACCTTGGCTTCGGCTTCTTCCTGGACGGCTTCGAGCTCCTCCTGGGGGGCACCGGGAGCTTCCACGGGGCGGGCTATGCCGACGTCAACGCCCGCCTGGTAACCTTCCGCGCCTTGACCGTCCTCGCCCCCATTGCCGGCGCCGTCTTTGCGGCCGGCCTCTGGAAGAACAACTGGCGCCTCACCGTGGCTCCCCCGGCGGTGATCTTCGCCGCCTACCTTTTGGGAGTGGCCCTCTATCCGAGCCTTTTGCAGAAGTTCAAGGTTGCCCCCAACGAGCTCGACCTGGAGACCCCCTACATAAAGAACAGCATCAAGTTCACCCGCATGGGGTACGACCTGGAGAAGATCGAGACCATCCCCTTCGACGTCGATCGTAAGCTCACCGCCGCCGATATCACCGCCAACCAGGCGACCATCAAGAACATCCGGCTCTGGGACACCGAGCCCCTTTTGAAGACCTACAGCCAGTTGCAGCAGATCCGGACCTACTACCGCTTCTTCGACGTCGACAACGACCGCTACCTGGTCAACGGACGCTACACCCAGGTGATGCTCTCGCCGCGCGAGCTTTCCTACAACGACCTCCCGAGCCGCAACTGGATCAACGAGCGGCTGATCTTCACCCACGGCAACGGCCTCACCATGGGGCCGGTCAGCAGGATCAGCAAGGAAGGGCTCCCCGAGTTCTTCCTGAAGGACATCCCGCCGGTCAGCCTGGCCGACATCAAGGTGACCCGCCCCGAGATCTACTACGGGGAGCTCTCCAACGACTACGTGGTGGTCCGCAGCAAGGTCCCCGAATTCAGCTACCCGACCGCCACCGGGAATATCAACACCACCTACAGCGGGAAGGGGGGCGTCTCCATCCATTCCTTGGCCCGCAAGGCGCTCTTCGCCGCCCGCTTCAAATCCGACAAACTCCTCCTCTCCTCCGACATCACGCCGCAGAGCCGGATCCTCTACTACCGCAACATCCTCGAGCGGGTCCGCACCCTGGCGCCTTTTCTGCGCTTCGACAACGACCCCTACATGGTCGTCAACGGCTCGGGCGGGCTCACCTGGATGATCGACGCCTATACCTACTCCGACCGGCTCCCGTACTCGAACCCCCTGAAGGGGGGGATCAACTACATGAGGAACTCGGTCAAGGTCAGCGTCGATGCCTACGACGGCACGGTGACCTTCTACCTCTACGATCCCACCGACGTCATGGCCAAGGTCTATTCCCGCATCTACCCCGGCCTCTTCAAGCCCGCCTCCGCCATGCCCGAGGACCTGCGGCGCCACGTCCGCTATCCGCACCAGTTCCTCCTGTTGCAGGCCTCCGTCTTCGCCTCCTACCACATGACCGATCCCAAGGTCTTCTACAACAAGGAGAACCTCTGGGAGATCCCGGTGATCGGCGAGAAGCAGATGGAGCCCTACTACACGGTCATGAAGCTTCCGGGAGAGAAGAGCGAGGAGTACATCCTGCTTCTTCCCTTCACCCCCTCCAAGCGCGACAACCTGGCGGCCTGGCTCACCGCCCGCTGCGACGGCGACAACTACGGCAAGATCATGGCCTACACCTTCCCGCGCGACCGCCTGATCTACGGCCCGAAGCAGATCGACGCCCGGATCAACCAGGACGCCTTCATCTCCCAGCAGCTCACCCTCTGGAACCAGCGCGGCTCCGAGGTGATCCGGGGGAGCATGCTGGTGATCCCGATCGAGAAGTCGCTCCTCTACGTCCAGCCCCTTTACCTGGTTGCCGAGAAGGGTGGGCTTCCCGAGCTGCGGCGGGTGATCGTCGCCTACGGGGACGAGGTGGTCATGGAGCAGACCCTGGAGCTTGCCCTGCAGAAGATCTTCGGCGGCAAGATCGCCGGGGAGGCAGCTCCGGCTCCGTCCGCCCAGGCCGCTCCGGCCGCGGCAGGCCCGGCACCGTCGACCCAGCAGCTGGCCCGTGAGGCGATGGCCATCTATGAGCGGGCCACCAATCTCCAGCGCCAGGGGGACTGGGCCGGCTACGGCGAAGAGCTTCGCAAGCTGCAGCAGGTACTGAGGCGGCTCGCACAGTAACCAAACGCTACGTCCATCCTTCCCAGTGGAAAACGTGTGGCAAAAGAGGAGTTCCCTATGGTTTCCTCGCGCCCCGATCCGTCGCCCCCCTGGCACGCCCTGCCGGTGGATGTCGTCTATTCCACGGTCGGGTCGTCCGCCGCCGGTCTCTCCGATGAGGAGGCCCGCTCGCGCCTCACCCGGCACGGGCCGAACATCCTCACCCCCCCGCGGCGCGTCTCCCCGCTGACCCTGCTGGCCGCCCAGTTCAAGAACGTCCTCATCGCCATCCTCCTCATCGCCTGCCTCCTCTCCCTCTTTCTCGGCCATCGCGTAGAGGCGATCACCATCGGTGTCATCGTCTTCTTCGCCGCCTTGCTTGGCTTCGTGCAGGAGTACCGGGCCGGACGGGCCATCGAGGCGCTGCGAAAGCTTGCCGCCCCCTCGGCGCTCGTGGTGCGGGGCGGCGACGAGCGGGAAGTCCCGGTCGCCGAACTGGTGCCGGGCGACCTGGTGGTCCTGAAGGCGGGAGACCGGATCCCGGCTGACCTCCGGCTGGTGGAGTCGTTCAACCTGCGGGCGGAGGAGTCGGCCTTGACCGGGGAATCCGCGTCGGTCGACAAGTTCACCTTCCCCCTCGAGGAGTCCGCAGTCCTGGCCGAACGGGTGAACATGGCCTACGCCGGCACCGCGATCGGTTACGGACGGGGGAGGGGAGTGGTGGTCGCCACCGGCATGGCCACCGAGTTCGGGGCCATTGCCGGGATGCTGGCCGGGATCGAGGCGGGGCGGACCCCCTTGCAGGAGAACCTGGACCGGGTGGGGACCCTCTTGGCAAGGGCGGCGGCGGCCGGCGTCGTGGTCATCGCGCTGCTGGGGATCTTGCGGGGCGAACCGCTGATGAAGATGGTCATCTTCGGCATCGCCCTCGCGGTCGCCGTGGTTCCCGAGGCGCTTCCCGCCGTGGTCACCATTTCGCTCGCCCTCGGCGTGCAGCGGATGGTCCGGCGTCACGCCCTGATGCGGCGGCTCGCCGCGGTGGAAACCCTCGGTGCCACGACGGTGATCTGTTCCGACAAGACCGGGACCCTCACCCGCGACGAAATGACCGTCCGCCGGATCTGGGTGGCCGGCACCACGGTGGAGGTCTCCGGAATCGGCTACGCCCCCGAGGGCGGTTTCGGGATCGGCGGAAAGAAGGTCCCGCTCTTCCCGGGACTGGCCAGGCTGCTGGAGGCCGCCGTCCTGGCGAGCGACGCCGAGTGCCGTTTCGACCCGGCAGTAAAGACCTGGGTGGCCTGGGGGGATCCTACCGAAGCCGCCCTGGTGGCGGCCGCCGCCAAGGGGGGCGTGGACAAGTCGGTGCTGGCGGCGGCATGGCCGCGGGTAGACGAGATCCCCTTCTCCTCGGAGAGCAAACGGATGACCACCCTGCACGAGGGGGGAGTAGGCCTCTTCGCCTGTGCCAAGGGGGCCGCCGAGGTCATCCTGGCGGGATGCAACCGGATGCTGGCCGGCGAGGGCGAGCGCCCGCTCGACGCGGACGGGCGCGCCCTGGTGCTGGAAGTCGCGAACGGGATGGCCTCGGTCGGGCTCCGGGTGCTGGCCATCGCCTCCAAGTCGGCCACCACCAGCATCGAGGCCGAGCGGGGAATGCTCTTTCTTGGCCTGGTCGGGATCAACGATCCCCCGCGTCCCGAAGCCGTCGGGGCGGTGGCCACCTGCCGGAGGGCGGCGATACGCCCGGTGATGATCACCGGCGACCATCCGGTGACCGCGGCGGCGGTGGCGCGTGAGCTGGGAATCCTGGTCGAGGGGAGGGTGGTGAGCGGCAAAGAGCTCTCCGCCATGGACGATGCCCAGCTGGAGCGGGAGGTGGAAGGGATCGACGTCTTCGCCCGGGTCTCGCCGGCGGACAAGCTGCGGGTGGTGACCGCCCTTCAGAAGAAGGGTGAGGTGGTGGCGATGACCGGCGACGGGGTCAACGACGCGCCGGCCTTGAAGAAGGCCGACATCGGTATCGCCATGGGGATCGGGGGAACCGAGGTGAGCCGGGAGGCCGCGGCCATGACCCTCACCGACGACAACTTCGCCTCCATCGTGGCTGCGGTCGAGGAGGGGAGGGGGATCTTCGACAACATCAAGAAGTACCTGATGTACCTCCTCTCCTCCAATACCGGCGAGATCCTGCTGGTGGCGGTCACCCAGCTTTTGGGATTGCCGCTTCCCCTTAGCGCCGTGCAGCTTCTCTACGTGAACCTCGCCACCGACGGCCTTCCCGCCCTGGCGCTGGCGGTCGATCCCGCCGATCCGGGCCTGATGCTTCGCCGGCCCCGCAAGGCCTCGGGGGGGATCTTCACCAAACCGGTGACCTTCCTGATCCTGCTGGGGGGCATCTGGTCGACCGTGGCCAATCTTTTCCTCTTCCTCTGGGCCCGCTGGTCCGGCCGGTCGCCGGCCGAGTCGATGATGGTCACCTTCGTGTCCCTCGTGCTGATCCAGCTGGTCAAGGCCTACAACTTCCGGTCGGACCGGGCCTCGCTGTTCAGGCGCCCCTTCGCCAACCACTGGCTCAACGCGGCGGTCCTGTGGGAAATGCTCCTGCTCCTGGTGGTTATCTACCTCCCGGCGCTTCGCGAGGCCTTCGGAAGCTACCCCTTGTCGGGAACCGACTGGGGGATGATCGTCTTGACCGCGGTATCGGTGGCACCGGTGCTTGAGTTGGGAAAATACTTGGTACGGCGCGGGTTTCTGGGAGAGCTGACGTGAGAGCGATTGAGCGCTCCGGTGCCGATCCCGATAAGAATGTCCTAACGGGGACAAGGAATATTTCCGTGGTATCATAAGATAGATTTCGCGTGGGCCTCATACCTGACTTGCTGTGGCAGCAACCCTTGAAGGGGAGTGGAAGTATGAAGGTGCTTGTCGTCGATGACTCCCGCAGTGACCGCAAGGTGATTCGCTTCAACTTCGAATGGCACGGTTGCCAGGTCTTCGAGGCCTCCAATGGCCGCCAGGGGCTGGAAATCGCGGCTGCCGAAAAACCCGACCTCATCATCTCCGATTGCCTGATGCCCATCATGGATGGCTTCCAGTTTCTCCACGAGCTGAAAAAGAACCCCGATCTCCAGTCGATCCCCTTTGTTTTCTATTCCTCGGTCTACACCGGTTCCAAGGAGGCCGACCTCGCCCTCGCCATGGGGGCGCGAGCCTTTCTGGAAAAGCCCAAGGGGCCTGACGAACTTTGGGAGGAGGTGGGGAGAGCGCTGACCATCCCGCCGTCACAGAGCGGCGGGGGCGATGAGACACTTAAGGAAGAGGAATTCCTCAGAAATTACTGCCAGATCGTAGCGGGGAAGCTCGAGGAGCGGGTGAGGGATCTGTCCGATGCCAACGAGAGCCTCAGAAGGCTCAACGAGGAGTTGGAGAAGCGGGTCATGGAGCGCACCGGGCAGCTGGATGCTTCCCAGAAGGACCTGGAAATCTTCAGCTATTCGGTTTCCCACGACCTCAGGGCGCCGCTTCGGCACATCGACGGTTTCAGCCAGGCGCTTTCCGACGAGTTCGCGGAGAAGCTGAACAGTACCGGGAACGAATACCTGGAACGTATCCAGAAGTCCTGCCGCCGGATGTTCGACATGATCGACGGCCTTTTGGAGCTATCGCGGGCGGGTCGGGCCAAGGTGCTGAAGGATAACGTAGATCTTACCGCGCTGGCCCTGGAGGTGGGAGGGGAGCTGGCCAAGCTGTATCCGGAGAGGCAGGTCGAGCTGCTGGTCCCCGAAAAGGTGGAGGTCAAGGCGGACTACAAGATGATGAAGACGGTGCTTGAGAAACTGCTGGCCAACTCCTGGGCCTTCACGGCGCCGGTTGAGCAGCCGAGAGTGGAACTCTTCGTCACCGAGTGGGATGGCCGGCCGGCATACGCGGTGCGCGACAACGGGGTCGGGTTCGATCCCACCTACGCGGAAAAGCTATTCGCCCCCTTCCAGAGGCTGCACAGCCAGCAGGAATTCCCCGGTGTCGGGATGGGGCTCGCCATCGTGAAGAGGATCGTCAACAAGCACGGCGGGGAGGTCAAGGCCGAGGCCGAACCGAACAGGGGAGCCACCGTAACCTTCACTCTTTGACAGTTACCGCCCCCCCATCCTCATCCTGTCCTTCTC
Source organism: Geomonas sp. Red276 (assembly GCF_054784495.1). Classification (NCBI taxonomy): domain Bacteria; kingdom Pseudomonadati; phylum Thermodesulfobacteriota; class Desulfuromonadia; order Geobacterales; family Geobacteraceae; genus Geomonas; species Geomonas sp. Red276. Next base: position 6,372 of record NZ_BLXW01000026.1, on the reverse strand, counting down.
CTTGAAGGAGAAGGGACCCTCTCCCCTTACCTGTAGCGTGATGCGCGATAGTGCTATTCGACGATCCTTCCCGTCAACTCTCCACCTTTTGAGCCGGTGATCAGCACAGATACTTCCTCATTTACCCGGCCCGCGCCATTTTCAACCAACACGGACAGGTAGTTCCTCGATAGCCCCTTTTTCCCCTCGGCGTCCTTCTGCAGCAACACCTTGAGTTCCTTCCCTATGAAACCGGCGGCATACTGGCTGAGCTTTTTCTCTGACAGAAGGCGCAGTGCATCGCCGCGCTCCTTGATGAGCTTCGGATTCACCTGCTGCTTCATGTCGGCGGCGGCGGTGCCGGGGCGTACCGAGAAGGGGAAGACGTGCAGGGCGGCCAGCGGAAGGGAGTCGATGAACCGGTAGGTCTCCTCGAACTCCTGGTCGGTTTCGCCCGGAAAGCCGACGATGACGTCGGCGCCGATGAAGATGCCGGGGACGGCCTTGACCAGCGACTCGACCACGCTCCGGTAGAGGGCGGTATCGTAACCGCGGTTCATGCGGACGAGCACGCTGTCGGAGCCGCTTTGCAGCGGCAGGTGAAGGTGCGGACAGACCATGTTCGAGCGGGAGAGGAAGTCGATCATCTCCTGCGGGACTTCGGTCGGCTCCACCGATCCCACCCTGAGGCGGGGAACCAGGGCGTGGTCCTCAACCATCTCCATGAGCCGGAGGAGGTCGGTCTTCGGCGCGAGATCCAGGCCGTAGGCGCCCAGGTGGATGCCGGTCAGCACTACCTCCTTGAATCCCTGCTCCACGAAGGAGGCGATCGCCTCGAGCGTTTCGCCGGGAGTGACGCTCCGGCTGGCGCCGCGGGCGAAGGGAACGATGCAGTAGGCGCAGCGGGCGTCGCAGCCGTTTTGTACCTGGAGAAAGGCGCGGGTGTGCTCGGCGAAGCTCTCGAGCTTGGCGCCTTCTCCCGCGGTCCTCTTGGATATGTCGGAAACCACCGCCTTCGGCTCGTCGCCTATCTCGCGCAAGAGGGAAACGATGTCCTTCTTCTCGCTGTTTCCGAGGATCAGGTTGACTCCCGGCGTCTTGAGGAGCTCCTCGGCGGACATCTGGGCGTAGCAGCCGGTCACCACCACCCGGGCATCGGCGTTTTGCCGGGAGGCGCGCCGGATCAGGCGGCGGGACTCGGCGTCGGTCTTGGCCGTGACGGTGCAGCTGTTCACTACGTAGACGTCGGCCTGCTCGGAGAAGGGGACGATCTCGTATCCCTCCTTGGCGAGTGCTTCAGTCATAGCGGCGGATTCGAACTGGTTGATCTTGCAACCAAGGGTGCTGATGGCGATCTTTTTGGTCATAAAGGGTGCGGATCTCTTGGCAGGAGTAGTAAAGGCGGCGCCGGGATAAAAATAACGCGGCCGGAGCTATATTACACTCCGGCCGCCGTTTCTGTCACTGAGGAAATTGCTGAAAAATCTTCCTTACGCGCCGGTCCCTTCCATCTTCTGTTTCAGGGCCTCGTGTTCCTTGGCGAGAGCGGCGTACTTTCTCTCCAGCTCCCTGATCTGGTCAAAGAGGCAGGAGATGGCTTTCGCTTCCGGGTCCGGCATCTTGCCGTGCTCGAGGTCCATCTTCTCCTGGGGCTTCTCGGTGGCCATCACCACGCGCCCCGGGATGCCGACCACGGTGGAGTTGGGGGGAACTTCCTTCACCACGACCGAATTGGAGCCGACCTTGGAATCCTTGCCGACCGTGAAGGGGCCGAGCACCTTGGCGCCCGAGCCGATCACTACGTTGTCCATGAGGGTAGGGTGGCGTTTGACCTTTTCCCAGCTTACCCCGCCCAGGGTCACGCCGTGGTACAGGGTCACGTTGTTGCCGATTTCGGCGGTCTCGCCGATGACCACTCCCATGCCGTGATCGATGAAGAACCCCTTGCCGATGGTGGCGCCGGGGTGAATCTCGATACCGGTCATGAAGCGGCCGATATGCGAGGTAAGCCGGCCGAGGAACCAGAACTTATGCTTCCAGAACCAGTGGCCCACTCTGTGAAACCAGACGGCATGCAGGCCGGGGTAACAGAAGATCACTTCCAGCGTGCTGCGTGCTGCGGGATCTCTGTCAAATACGGCCTTGATGTCCGCCTTGAGAGTCTTAAACATCGGCGTGCCTCCCCGGTTTTGTGTTTCGATGTACGCCGAGCGCAATCGTCAAGGATTATCTCGTAGCATACCACACTGTTTACGTCAACATTTAACTGTGATCTTAGACCCCACACCCCATCCTCACCCTGTCCCTCTCCCGGGGGGAGAGGGAAAAAGGGGCGCGGAGAGGGTGGCCGAAGGCCGGGTGAGGGAGGCTTCAGCCTTCCGCCTCAACGACGGCGAGTGCCTCCCCCAGGGGATCTCCCGCGCCGTCCACCCAGTGGATGGCGATGCCGTGCTTCTCCATCCTCTTGAACCAGTTCTCCTGCTTCTTGGCGAAATCGTGGATGGCGGCGTTGAGTTTCTGGAACATGTCGTTCCGGCTCAGCTCCCCCTTGAGATACCTGGCCACGTAGCGGTACTCGAGTCCGTAGTAGTCGAGCCGCTCCCACGAGGCGCCTTCGTCCACCAGCCGCTGCACCTCTTCGATCATCCCGGATTCCAGCCGTTCCTTGAGGCGGGCAGTGATCCTTTCACGAATCCTGGCGCGCTCCCACCGGATACCCAGTACGAGCGGCCTGATATCCGGCCAGCTTTCGTCCACTTCGACCGGATGCTCGGCTATCTCGATTGCCCGGATCAGCCGTTCCCGCTCGGTGAGATCGGTCGTGTTGTGGAGGTTCGGGTTGGCAAGGCGCAGCCGCTCGGCCATCTCTTCCATCGACATTCCGGCGAGCTCGGCACGCAGGGCGGGATTCTCCGGCACCTCGATCAGCCGGTAGCCCCGCAGCACGCAGTCCAGGTACATTCCCGTCCCGCCCGCCAGGATAGGGAGCCGCCCCCGGTTCGAGATGTCGTGAAAGGCGTCGAGAAAGTGGCTTTGGAAGCGGAAGAGGTTGAACTCTTCGCCGGCGGGAAGGATGTCGATCAGGTGGTAGGGGACGTCGCGGTATTCGTGCAGATCTTTGCCGGTGCCGAGATCCATGCCGCTAAAGACCTGGCGGGAGTCGGCGGAGATGATCTCGCCGTTCAGCCGTTCGGCCAGCTCGACTGCCAGCCTGGTCTTTCCCGAAGCGGTCGGTCCCAGCACAACCAACAGGTTACACTGCCGGGGAGCGGAAACTCCCCCCCCTTCCGGGTGAGGGAAGGGGTGAGTTGGATGGGAGGACGCACCAGTGGTACGCGTCTCGGAGGAGATCAACGTCCGGTAGCCTTCAGCAGGTTGACCCCTTTGAGGAGGTCCAGCGCGCGGGCAACCTGGTTGTCCGCCTTGACGATATCAATGTCGGCAATAGTCCCGTGGGGGATGGGCTTCACGGTCATCGGGTTCTGGTGCGGATTGCTGGGCTCCTTGGCTGGTGCCTGCGTCTTCGTCTGGTCATCCGCCGGAGCCATGATGTGACCGTCGAGGTCCTGCTCGCGCAGGTCGTCATCCTTGTCGTGCTCTTTGACCGGTTTGACCGGCTTGCGCTGGAATTCCACCACGATATCCGGCTTGATTCCCCTGGCCTGGATGGAGCGGCCGCTGGGGGTGTAGTAGCGCGCGGTGGTTAGCTTCAGGCCGTCGCCGTTGGGTAAAGTGATGATCGACTGCACGCTCCCCTTGCCGAAGCTCTGGGTCCCCATGATCACCGCGCGCTTGTGGTCCTGGAGCGCACCGGCGACGATCTCGGAGGCGGAGGCGGAGCCGCCGTTGATCAGCACGACCATCGGGTAATGCGGTTCCTTCTCGCCGACGTAGGCCATCATGCTGCGCTGGGAGGATTCTTCGCGCCCCTTCGTGGTGACGATGAGTCCGTCGGTGTTGAGCCCTTCGCCTATGAAGCGATCGGCCACCATGACGGCCTGGTCGACGAGGCCGCCGGGGTTGTAGCGGAGGTCGAGGATCAGCCCCGAGAGCTGTGCACCGTTGTCGGCTTTCAGCGTTTCCAGTGCGTGCCGGAAATCCTCGCCGGTGTGCTCCTGGAATTCCGAGATCCGGATGTATCCGTACCCCTGCTCCAAAAGCTTTGCCTTGAGGCTCTTGGTCTTGATGATGGCCCTGATCAGCGGGAAGGTCAGGGGTGGGTTGTCCTTGCGGAGGATGGTGAGGGTCACCTTGGTTCCCGGGGTCCCCCTCATGCGGCTCACGCACTCGTCGATTTTGAGTCCCTTGACGAACTTGTTGTCGATCTTGACGATCTGGTCGCCTGCCTGGATCCCGGCCCGGAAAGCAGGGGTGTCCTCGATGGGAGCGTTGACGATCAGTTTCCCCTCGATCATCTCCAGCTGGATCCCCAGGCCGCCGAACTCGCCTGCCATGTGGACTTTCATTTCGGTGTAGTCGGTGAGGGGAAGGTAGACGCTGTGCGGGTCGAGGGCCGACAGCATGCCGTTGATGGCGCCGGTCATCAGCTTCTTGTCGTCGACCTTGTCGACATAGCTGGTCCGGACTATCTCGACCACTTCCTTGAACATGTTGAGGTATTCGGCGTCGCTTCGCCCCCCGCCTCCCAGGTGGCGGATCATCGGGACCAGCAGCACGATCAGCAGGGAAAGAACTACGATGGCGGTCAGGGCGGTGAGGGCGGTGCGTTTGGTGGTCATTGCGTGGCGCCTTTATGTGGAAAAGTGGCGGTGGATAGAATTAAAGGTGAACTGTAAATTCTGCCGACGGAGATGTCAACTCCCTAGTGATACAACAAATATTTCCGATACCAAAAAGCCCCCCTGGTAGATGCCTGGGGGGCTTTTCGATAAGTAGCGTGGGAAATCAACGGGAGGAGAAATCTGCCTCACTCGCATTTATCATCCCCGGGGGAGAGGGGCAGGGTGAGGGGGCGGATCCTCGGAAAACCTCCCTCACCCGCCCTTCGGGCACCCTCTCCCCTGAAGGGGCGAGGGATTAACGAGGACGCCCTTCGGGCACACCCTGTTAGCGAGAAGGGACTGGGGATCAGCAGATCCGGGGGAGTTGCTCACCGGAGAGCATGTCGACGGCGCGGGTGCCGCCCACCGAGGTCACCATCTGGAGCCGGCCGGTCCCGGTCGCGGTGACTTCCCCGATGATGGCCGCATCCGTCCCCAGCGGGTGTTTCCGCATCCTCTCAAGGACCCGGTCCGCCACCTCGGGGGCCACGATGGCCAAGAGCTTCCCTTCGTTGGCGACGTAGAGGGGATCCAACCCGAGCACGGCGCAGACTCCCTTAACGGCCGGCTTGAGGGGGAGGCTTTCCTCGTCCAGGGTAAGGGTCGCCTGGGACTGCAGGGCGATCTCCTTCAGGGTGGTGGCCACCCCGCCACGGGTCGGGTCGCGCAGGACGTGGACCGCTTCGCCTGCCTCGTCGAGGATCTCGGCCACCAGGCCGTTCAAGGCGGCGCTGTCGGTGGTGATGTCGACGTCCAGGTCGAGGCCTTCCCGCTTGGCCATGACCGCGATGCCGTGGTCGCCGATGGTGCCGTTCACGATGATCCGGTCGCCCGGCTTTGCGTTGTCCCCCGTGATCCCGAAAGGAAGGCGCAGGACGCCGATCCCCGAGGTGTTGATGAAGATCTTGTCCGCCTTGCCGCGCGGCACGACCTTGGTGTCCCCCGCCACGATGGAGACCCCCGCCGCTTCCGCCGCTTCCCGCATGGAGGCGAGGATAGTGGCCAGCTCCTTTTTGCTGAACCCTTCCTCGAGGATCAGGCCGACGCTGATCGCGAGCGGCTCCGCGCCGACCATGGAGAGGTCGTTGACCGTCCCGTTGATGGCGAGGTCGCCGATGTTTCCGCCGGGGAAGAAGATCGGATCGACCACGTAGGAGTCGGTGGTGAAGGCAAGCCGCTCCCCGTTGACCGCCAGCACGGCGGCATCGTTCTGGGCCGACTGAGGGATGCCGGAAAGGGTGGGGATGATCAGGTCGTCCAGCAGTTGGTGCGAGAGTTTACCGCCGCTGCCGTGACCCAGCAGGATGAGATCGTTGTCCAAGGTGCGCTCCTTGACCCCATCCTCACCCCGGCCCTCCCCTTGAAGGGGAGGGGGAGCTCAGGGAAGGGGGAGATTGTCTTAGAAAGACGTAAGCTCTGAGGTGATCCGCCCAATCGTTCCTTCTCCTTCAAGGAGAAGGACAGGATGAGGATGGGGGCATTAGCTTTCCTGATTAGCGCCAATCTTCCGCTGGAAGACAAGCGCGACATATTACGTCGTAGGTGGTTCATATAATCACGGCACATTCCATCCGAGGAGGCTGCCGTGAAGAATCGTTTCCAGTTCCAGTCA
>NZ_BLXW01000025.1:0-69745 GCF_054784495.1 Geomonas sp. Red276 | reverse complement strand
ATCCGTGTCGACCTGGCAAGCTCTGCCTTCAAGGGCGAAGGGCATCGCAAGGTCTGGGGGCGACTCCGCTTTGGGAAGGGGCACAAGGTCAGCCGCAAGCGAGTCTTGCGCATCATGCGGCAGAACCAGTTGCTCTCCCCATACCGGGTGCCACAAGGCGAGCCCAATCCCCACGACGGCAAGATCATCACCGCTGCTCCGAACGTGATGTGGGGTACCGATGGAACCAAGGTGTTCACGGTGGAGGAAGGCTGGTGCTGGATCTTCACCGCGGTTGAGCATTGGAATGCCGAGTGCGTTGGCTGGCATGTCACCAAGACAGGCGACCGTTTTGCAGCCCTTCTGCCCCTTTCCATGGGGCTGCTGAAGCACTATGGCTCCGTGCAGGCTGACGCAGCAAGAGGGCTGACGCTACGAATGGACAATGGCAGCCAGTATCTCTCAGACCACTTCCAGAACCAACTGAAGTTCTGGGGTATAGCTTCCAGCTTCGCCTTCGTCAGACAGCCGGAAACCAATGGGGTGGTCGAACGGTTCAATCGTACGCTCAAAGAACAGGTGATATACGGCAGTACCTTCAGAACTATCGAGGATGTCAGGACAGCTATGGCGACATTTGTCAGCCAATACAATCAGTTATGGCCAGTCGAGAAGATGAAGTATCTGAGTCCCGACCAGGCTCGGGAAGAGTTTTACAGAGAGGCAGCGTAAGTCTTATCTTGTGTCCAGGGCACCGGAGCCGCTACATGCGCAGGATTTCGAGATCAGGCTGGAGAGGCCCGAGAAAGTGGGAGTCCGGTATCGTATTGTCGGCTCCGGTCGGGAGCTGGAACAGTTCAAGTTGTCTCAGGGATTGAAAGTAGTCAATGAAACTACTACCTCTTATTCGGGCAAGCTTGATGCAACGGTGACTGTTCTACACGACGGCGACAATAGCGATGGGAGCAAACTCAGACTGGTCGTTTCCACTTGCAAATATGCCGAGAATGGGAAGTCTCCCGAAAAGGAAATTGTGCCGGCAGGCACTGAAATCCTGGCGGAGCTTCAGGGGAAGGAGGAAGTCTTCCTGATGAATGGCAAACCGGTCTCTCCAGAAGTCAAAAAGGTCATGAACCTGTTCTTCTCCCTGCGAAACGACAAGACCACCGACGATGATGTGTTTGGGACGAAGGAACGTAAGAAGGTGGGCGACCGATGGCCGGTCCACCATGCGGAAATGGCTACCAGTCTGGCTGAGGTTGGCATCTTAGCCAAAGCGGACAGCATCAAGGGGAGCACGGCGCTGGATAAGATTGTAGAAACCGACGGCATCAAGGCTTTGCGAATCACCGGAAATGTGGAAGTAGAAAATCTTACCTCACCGGCGATACCGCCCGAGTTCATCGTCGATAAAGCGAACGCCTTCGTCTACTTTTCAGGTGACTTCCCCATCGACACCACCAAGCCCCCCCTCTCCGACAAGATGGACATGACCATGTGGCTGACGGGAAGAGGCTCCGCCCCCAATGGCATCGGATTTGTTCTATCGATGAGGATGGAGCAGACCGTGGAGAAAAAATACAAGGCCCTGCAATAGAATAACGCCTCGTGACGGTTCAAGGACCGCCGGGTCAATCCCATCAATTCTCGTCCTTAACCCATGTCGCCTGGTATCGTTCGATACCCGTTTTGTCGACGAAGGTCTGGAGCGACTTCAAGGTAAAACCGTTGCCAAGCAGTAAGCCGTTTTTGTTCTCGAAAAACTCCCTATTGATTCCATGATGGGACCAGAAGGCAAACTCGGGGTTGGGAAAGGGCTTGAATACGGCTCTAAACATGGAGACGCCGGCGGAACTCCTTCCCTCTACCACGGCAGGGTACATCTTCAGCTTGAACAGCTGATTGAATTTAGCCTGGTATTCGGAGGAAGTCAGCCATTGGGTGAAACCGCTGTGTCCTGAATCTCTTTGGTGTGACTGCCGGGAATTGTCGATCGGCCTGGATGTGACCTCAGCCTTGATTCTTACCGAATAGCAATCACCCGATTGTGCATCGCTGTACCACTTCCCGCCTAACTCCTTTACGACCTTGACATCTGCGTTTGCGTAGGACGACACGGAATCCTTCCGGACCTCGAAATCCTTTACCTCCGTTTCGCTTTTTATCTGGGTGGCAAAGTATTCGACAGCCTTCCTCTTTGCATCTACGAGTGCCGCATACACTGTCTGCTTTCGGGTCAGCGAGTCCCCCATGCATGCACTGCCTTCAACTTCCACACCCGGTTCGTTAGCCGCAAAGCTCGCTGTTGACAAAAAGGCTAACAAAAGAAACGAGTAGACAGCTGCCATTCTCATGACGGTCCCTTTTTGCATTCCCTCTGGTAGTTAAACATCTCAAATGCCGATCCTTATACCATAAAGAGAGTCTGCCGGAAAAGGATTTGGTCGTAGAATGACTCGCCATGGTCTGCATGGCCCGAAAGTGGTGATGGGGCACATGCCCTGTTTAGGCTATCGTCAGCGGTCGGCCAGTTTGTGGCAGATGAGGCATTGCTCCTTGGGAGGGTGGCCTTTGATCGTCTTGATGAAATGGCACTCGTTACAGCCTTTCTCGATGGCAGACTGGCTCTTACCCTCCCGCGCAGCTGCGTAGCTCGCGGCGTGCATCTCGTCGTGCGGCGTGTCCCGTCCTTTTCCCTTCAAAGAGCCGAGCGCGAGTATGAAAAGGATGAGAACGGCGATGAATATGAATAAAGAGTCCCTTCTGGGTAACGACATCTCCCCGCCCCCTACAATTGGTTTTGTTTGGCCGCGACCGCTCCGCAATCGCCGAAATGTGCCCGCGATCCGATCTAAGGCGGGAAAGAAGATGACATTTTTGGCCGCCAGGTTCAAGTGTCTTTACACAGCGTGTAAGGCATTCCCACCGCTAGCCGATTAAAACCTCGCTGCTGAATCCCAACTCGACAATTCCGCTCCCTTGCTGTGCCCCCCATCCTCACCTATTCGCCGCACGATGGATACCATCCGCCGAAGCGAAGATAGTCTTCGCCGAACGACGGATACCATCCGCCGAGACGAAGATGGTCTTCGCCGAACGACGGATACCATCCGCCGAGACGAAGATGGTCTTCGCCGAACGCCGGATACCATTCGCCGAGGCGAAAATGGTCTTCGCCGAACGACGGATACCATCCGCCGAGGCGAAGATGGTCTTCGCCGAACGACGGATACCATTCGCCGAGGCGAAGATGGTCTTCGCCGAACGACGGATACCATCCGCCGAAGCAAAGATGGTCTTCGCCGAACGACGGATACCATTCGCCGAGGCGAAGATGGTCTTCGCCGAACGACGGATACCATCCGCCGAGGCGAAGATGGTCTTCGCCGAACGACGGATACCATCCGCCGAAGCAAAGATGGTCTTCGCCGAACGACGGATACCATCCGCCGAAGCAAAGATGGTCTTCGCGGCGCGACGGATACCATCCGCCGGGGCGAAGATGGTCTCTCTCTGCACGCAAATGACTTTTGAGGCGATTCAGACGGGTTTCAGTGCCAGGTCTTGAATCAGGTGACGGTTGAAAGGTGATCAAGACCTGGCACGTAGCGCATTGTCATGGGGATGGGCTTGTCGCACTAACCGAAACCGGGACGAAGGCATTTATGCCTCCGATCCAGAGGGAGGAGCCAGAGGCAGCACCATTGATCGGTATCCCCGCAAGCTGTTGGCCTCCAATCCCCTGAGTTCCAATCCCCACCATCAGGAAGTAGTCGCCCGCCGTGAGGCTCCCCGCAGGAACGGTCAGGAGGGTGGAGTCGGTAGAGACGTTGGCCGGATTTTTGTCGGTCGGATACACGAAATGGCCCAGGAATGAAGAGTAAACCCCGACCGCGTAGTTGCAGTCCTGCAAGGGAGCGCCGGCACTCCAGGCGATGTCGTTGTTGCTGGCGGCATCCCAGGTGGCCCCGGAGACGGGCGCTGTGATGCTTGGGAAGATGGTGAACTGGGTGCCGGTCGCAGTGTAGGTGTTGGTTCTGGCGGTCACATTCAGGTCGACGGTGCCACCCGGGGCTATAGGGACTTGGCCTATGTAGCCACTTTTTTGAGTAACGTACGTCAGCACCGTTCCATTGACGGTCACGGTGGCGTCGGTGATCGGGGTCTGCTGGTTGCTATCGGCGAAGATGCGCACCTGCTGCAGAAAACCGAGCGGGTTACTCGCCCCTTCGGTCACGCTGAGCACGACGGCGGAAATATAGGGCACGATGGTTACGGTGAGCGTTGCCTCCCCCGAATGATGTTCGCCGGTGGCTGTTATGGTAGTCGATCCTTCTCCCACGGCGGTCGCCAATCCGGTCGTGGCATCTATGGTGGCGACCGAGGGGTTCGACGAACTCCACGTCACCGAATCGGAGATATTCCGGGTTGAATTGTCATGATAGATGCCCCATGCCGCGAACTGTTGGGTGGCGCCGATAGCGGAGAGGCCCACGTTGGAAGGCTGGACGTTTATCGAGGTCAAGGCCTGTTGCATGAAGAACGTCACCAGGGCGGTGGTCTGCCCTGCCAGCACCGTTACCCCGTTTACCTCCCCTTTATAGATGACCTCTTCGTTTTGGTCGAGCGCTAAGGCGGTAACGGTGAGGCCGCTCCCGGCCGGCACGTTTTGTATGACACCGCAACCGGCGGAAGCGTCGAAAGTCTGTCGTATGGTGGTCATGAACGGTCCCGACACGGCGATCCGCACCCACACGACATCAGTCGGCGCGTTGGTTCCCGCAGTGGCCGCCTTGACGCCAGCGCCGGTGCCGCTATTCCAGACGAGCCTGGCGGCAATTGCCCCGACACCACCTTCCTTGGAACTCCCGCTGCCTCCGCACCCCACCTGCATCGTGAGGCAAACGGCGAGCAAGATACCGGTAAAGTAACGGCATGATTTGCTGAGCATAGTCTCCCCCCCTTTACCAGAAAATCGTAAGGGTACCTGTCGAGGTAACCCCGAGGAACGCCGTCCCCGTCACCGTTCCATTGCTTGCCGTTATGGTGGCGGTACCTCCAGCCACCCCGGTCGCCAACCCGGAAGACGTTATGGTGGCCACCGATTCATTGGATGAGCTCCAGGTCACGTTCTGGGTGATATCGAAGGTGACCCCATCCGCATAGTACCCCTTCGCCGTGAATTGCTGCGAAAAGCCAGCGATGACGTTCGCCGAGCCAGGCAAGATTTCGATGTGGTCAAGGGCCGCATACATGATGACCGTCACCACGCTGGTCGTTTGCCCAGCCGTCACGGTGACATGCTCAACCACCCCTTCGTACATGATGGCACCGAGCGCATCCAGGGCGGAAACCCTGACGATCCGTTCGACACCGGCAGGCACATCGGATATCGTCCCGCTTCTGTTGCCGGCGTAGAACAGCTGAACGATGTCGCTCATCCCCGGGCCAGAGATGGTGACTTTCATGGTTATAATGTTGGGCGGCATGGTGCTGGACAGGTTCCTGGGGACTATCCTGTCGCTGCTGAATAACAGTTGGGCCGCAATGGAGCCAACTCCTCCCTGTGGCCCGGAATTTCCTCCCGAGCCGCAGCCTGCCGTGATGAGGAGTGCGAGGAAAAGTAAGATGCCAGTGACTAACCTCGATACTCTTACGGACATTGTCTTACCTCCTTTTCTTCAGATGACTTTGCTAGATCGTGGGGACGTCTGAACAGGAGTGGTCCGTATCAGTCTAACTTGGGCATTTGCGGTAACTATCGCCCGAACGGGTCTTTATTTTGGGCCGAAAAGGTTAACCCGCTCGGACCCATAAACTGATACCTTCGACAGATCAACCGCGGCACCCTAGATGCTATGAGCGTGGATTGTTGTTGAGCCAGAAGGCATATCTACTGGGCCGATAGCATCGTTCGTTTTTATCGAAATTTTCAAATTGCCGATTCATGCAACTTGGCATATATTCCCTCAGATTCCTCGTCACTATCGAAAATTGAAAATGGGGGGGATAACATTTCCGGAAGGGAGAAACCACATGCAGAAAATCTTGGTCTCTGTTGTACTTTTTTCGTTGTTCTTAGCAACAGCCGCGCATGCTTTCGGCTACAACTACGTCTCCCCTGACGACTTCAAAAAATGGCTGGAAACGGGGAAACAGATGCAGATCGTAGACATCCAGCTGCCGATCGACTTTAAAAAGCACCACTTCAAAGCGGCCATGGAGACCGATGCCTTTCCGGTCAAATCCCCGGATGACAAGAAGAGATTGGAAAGGATCATCCCGCAGCTTGCCGCCGGCAGGAACGACGTGGTGGTCGTCTGCCCCCGCGGCGGCGGAGGTGCCAAGAACGCCTACGATTACCTGAAACTGAGGGGGATTCCGGAAAAGCGGCTCTTCATCCTGGAGGACGGCATGGAAGGGTGGCCCTACAAGCAGCTGACGGTGTCCGGCAAGTAGCGTAAAGAAGAAAGAACCCGAAGCAGACTCGCAAACAAAACGAAGGGGCCTTCCCGAAATTAATCGGGAAGGCCCCTCCCATGCTCCGCCTTTAAATGGCTCAGTATGGCCTCAGGCTCCATTCTCCCCATTCTCCCCATTCTCCCCATTCTCCCCATTCTCCCCATTCTCCCCATTCTCCCCATTCTCCCCTGCCCTGCCCTTCGTCCACAAACGCTCAAAGCAGCAGTGTGCCCGCTTGACGTTTAACGCCGGGCGATATACCTTTTCCAAATGATAAGGACCTTCCGTTCCAAGAGCGCTGAGGCACTTTTTTCCGGTAAATGCCCGCGGCAGTTCCAAGCCTTTGCTGCTGCCGCCGAGCGTAAGCTTCAGATGCTCGATGATGCTGAATCCATCGAAGATCTCAGGGCGCCTCCCGGTAACAGACTGGAAGCGCTACGTGGAGATCTGTGATTACCATTGAGGAGACTTGTATGAATCCCATAAACAAAATGCGTCCTGTACATCCGGGAGAGGTTCTCCGGGAAGAATTCCTTGCACCACTGGGGTTGAGTGCCCATGCCCTGGCCTTGGAACTGAAAGTCCCTGCTCCGCGGATAAACGATATCGTTCGCGAACGGCGTTCAATCACTCCCGACACGTCCCTTAGACTTGCTCGCTACTTTGGAACCACTCCGCAATTTTGGTTAAATCTGCAGACCAGCTACGACCTTAAAATTGCAGATGAAAAGTTGGGGGCAAAGATAGAAAGGGAAGTACAGGCGAGAGTTATGGCATAGCCTTACGCAACGTCGATAGCATGCTGTAATAAAGAAGGCGGAACAGGTTATACTGTTCCGCCTTCTTTATTGCTGGCTCTTTGTCGCAGTCGCTACGCGTAGCGGACGAGTTCGGACATGTCGCGAACGGCCTGGTGGAGGCCGACGAGGATGGCGCGGGACATGATGGAGTGGCCGATGTTGAATTCCTCGATCCCGCCGATGGCGGCCACTTTCTTCACGTTCACGTAGTTGAGGCCGTGGCCGGCGTTCACGCCGAGGTCGAGTTTCCGGGCGAGCTTCACCGCGTTCTCGATCTTGATGAGCTCCTCCTCTTCCTCTTTCCAGTCCCTCGCCTCGGCGAAGGAGCCGGTGTGGATCTCGATGTAGTCGGCCCCGATCTTGTTGGCCGCCTTGATCTGGTCGGGATCGGGATCGATGAAGAGGCTGACGATGATGCCGCCGGCTTGCAGCTTTTCGATATACGGCTTCAGCGCCTCCTGGTGAAGGCGGACGTCGAGCCCCCCCTCCGTGGTGAGTTCCGCCCGTTTCTCGGGAACCAGGGTGCAGGCCTCCGGCTTCACGTTGAGGGCGATTTCCACCATCTCGTCGGTGGCGGCCATCTCCAGGTTGAGCCTGGTCTTTATGGTCTGCCTCAAAAGGTGCAGGTCGCGGTCCCTGATGTGCCGGCGGTCTTCCCGCAGGTGAATGGTGATCTGGTCGGCTCCGGCCAGCTCCGCGATGGCGGCTGCCGCCACCGGATCCGGTTCCGATCCTCCCCGCGCGTTGCGCAGGGTCGCCACGTGATCGATATTCACTCCCAGTTTAGCCACGTACTTCTCCTCCCAAATGACAGGCGACGGTCGATGCGATGTCGTGCGCCCAGGTGCGGATCTCGCCTTCGTCGGTCCCTTCCAGCATGATCCGTAGAAGCGGCTCGGTACCCGAGTAGCGGATCAGCACCCTCCCCGCTCCATCCAGTTTCCCTTCCACGTCGCGGATCAGGTTGGCGACCTCCGGAACCTGCATGATGTCCGATTTCTGGCTCAGCCGCACGTTGACGAGCACCTGGGGAAGCGCCTCCATGACCAGGGCCAGCTCGGAGAGCCTTTTTTGGCGGCGCTGCATGATGGCGAGCACCTGCAGAGCCGAGAGGATGCCGTCGCCGGTGGTGTTGTGGTCGAGGAAGATCATGTGCCCGGACTGCTCGCCCCCCAGGTTGTAGCCCCCTTTGACCATCTCCTCCACCACGTAGCGGTCGCCGACGGCGGTCTTGATGACCTCGCCGCCGATCCGTTTCATGGCGATGTCGAGCCCCATGTTGCTCATGACGGTGGCCACCAGGGTATTGCGCTTGAGGGTCCCGTTCTTCATCATCTCGGTGGCGCAGATGGCCATGATGCGGTCGCCGTCCACCACGTTTCCGTACTCGTCGACGAAGATGACCCGGTCGGCGTCGCCGTCGAGGGCGATGCCGAGGTCGGCGCCGTGCTCCTTGACCGCCGCGCTCATCACTTCCGGATGCAGCGATCCGCAGTCGGCGTTGATGTTGGTGCCGTTGGGTTTCACGCCGATGGTGATGACCTCGGCGCCCAGTTCTTCGAAGACCGCAGGGGCCACCTTGTAGGCGGCGCCGTTAGCGCAATCGAGAACGATCTTCAGCCCGGCGAGGTCGAGATCTTTCGGGAAGGTGCTCTTGAGGAATACGACGTAGCGGCCGGCGGCGTCGTCGATGCGGTAGGCCTTGCCGACCTCCTTGGCGGTCGGGCGCAGGGAGTCGATCTTCTTGGAGAAGATCAGCTCCTCCATCATCAGCTCCTTCTCGTCCGGAAGCTTGAAACCGTCCCGGGAGAAGAACTTGATCCCGTTGTCCTCGAAGGGATTGTGGGAGGCCGAGATGACCACGCCGGCGTCGGCGCGCATGGAGGAGGTGATGTTGGCGATGCCCGGGGTCGGAAGCGGTCCCACCAGCAGGACGTCGACCCCCATCGAGCAGATGCCGGCGACCAGGGCGCTTTCCAGCATGTAGCCGGAGAGGCGGGTGTCTTTGCCGATGACGATACGGTGCCTTCTCTTGCTGTTCTTAAAGGTATAGGCGGCCGCCCGCCCGATCGCCATGGCCATCTCCGCCGTCATGGGATAGACGTTGGCTACGCCGCGAACACCGTCGGTGCCAAATAATTTCTTCATAGGGAGCTCCTTCGATCGAAATATAACTCGATAGCAATTCAGTCAAACGTTGGGTAGGCAGCCCGCTGCCCACCGTTATCTTTCCACCCTCGACCCTTCAGGGTGCCCTCACCCCTGTCCCTCTCCCCTAAAGGGGCGAGGGGATACTGTTTTAAACGGCTACTTTGGCGGCGCGGAGGTGGTAACCATCGCCACCCGCACGTTGGCCGGATACATCCGCACCACGCTGAGGTCGCGGTCGGGGAGCCGCAGGGAGCGGCGATCGATGGCGAAGGTGGCCGAACCCGCCGTCGCCATGGAAAGATCGACCTCCACGCTCCCGGGATCGACAACACGAAGCGGCCACAAAAGGATCCCCGGCCCGGCCACGGTAACCTCCACGTTCTCCGGAAGCGGCGTGGTCACTTTCAGGTCGGCAGGGATATGTTCGGCTCGCAGGGGGACTTTGAGAGTCGTCTCGGCGGGACGTTCCACCATCACGCTCGTCCAGATAAGGACGGACAGCAGCAGGGAAAGCCCCGTGACCACCGTCGCATCGCTCGGTGTCGGCCCGTGCACCCTCATTTAAGCCACCTCGGCTCGATCAGCCTTCTCAGCATCTTCCCCAGAGAAGGCGGCTCCAGGATGTCGGTCTTCTTCCCTCCCACGATCACCGAAATGGCGCCGGTCTCCTCGGAAACCACCACGACGACCGCATCGACCAGTTCGGAGAGCCCGAAGGCCGCGCGGTGCCTGGTCCCCAGGCTCTTACTCACCTCGAGATTCTGGGTGAGCGGCAGGAAGCACCCCGCCTTGGTCAGCTTTCCGTGCTGGATGATCACCGCCCCGTCGTGGATCGGGGAGTACGGCAAAAAGATGGACGAGATGAGCTCGCTCGTCACCTTGGCGTCGATGTCGGTTCCCACCGCCAGGTAGCTGTCCACCTGGATCCCGCGCTCGATCACGATCAGGGCCCCGATCCGCTTCTGGGCCAGCCCCGCCACCGCGAACACCAACTCGTCGATGACGTCCGACATCTCCACGTCCTTGCCGGTCTTGCTCCGGATCCAGGCGGCAAAGCCCCTGCGGATGTCGGTCTGGAAGATGACCGCCAGCACCACCACCGAAGAGGCGAGGAAGGTATCGAGGAGGATCCGAACGGTGTACAGGGAGAAGAGCCGGGCCAGGAGATGACCGACCAAAAGGAGACAGAGCGCGGGAAGGACGCGCAGGGCCAATTGCGCCTTCAAAAGCCTGGATAGCCGAGTGACGATCAGTGCTACGAGCGATAGATCGAGAAGGTCCCGAATCACGCCTATGTCTTGCAGAGAAGGATTCATCGGCACCACGCGGGAGGTTACTCCCAACATTCGTGCGGGCTAGCTGAGCGCCCGCGCCATATCCGCGACGTCCCTCATGGCAGCTACGTCATGTACCCTTACGATGGAGGCGCCGTTCACGATGGAGACGGCAACCGCGGCCGCCGTTCCGAAGAGCCGCTCCCCCCCTTCCCTGCCGAGCACCTTCCCGATGAACGACTTCCGGGAGGGGCCGACCAGCACGGGATACCCGAGGGCGGCAAGTTCGGGGAGCCTGCGGACCAACTCGAGGTTACCCTCCACGCTCTTCGCGAAGCCGATGCCGGGATCGACCGCAATGCGGGAGGAAGCGATGCCGGCCCGCTCGGCCAGCGCGAGGGATTGTTTGAGGTAATCAATGACCTCGCCAATGAGGTCGTCGTAGCTCGTGTCCTTCTGCATCTCGTGGGGCCGTCCCCGCGTATGCATCACGACGAGCCCCGCCTCGGCCTCTGCTACGGCGGCGGCCATGCCGTCGTCGAAGAAGAGCCCGCTTACGTCGTTGACGATCTCGGCGCCGGCCGCGCAGGCGGCCCGGGCGACCCCGGCCTTGTAGGTATCGATCGAGATGGGGACCGTGATGTTCCCGGCCAGCGCCTCGATGACCGGGACCACGCGGCGCAGTTCCTCGTCAAGCCCGACGGCGGGGGCGTTGGGACGGGTACTCTCCCCGCCGATATCGATGATGTCGGCGCCTTGCGCCTCCATCTCGAGGGCGCGCTGTACCGCGGCCTCAAGGGAGAAGAAACGGTTACCGTCTGAAAAGGAGTCCGGGGTTACGTTGAGGATCCCCATGACCAGGGGACGTTCCAACGAAAGAGAGCGGCGTGGGAGGTCCCACGCCGCCGGTGTAGCTATCATGCGGTGGCAGTCCCTTCGGGAGGGAGGGCCCCCTCGGCGATGATCCGGTCCACTTCATCGCCGGTCAGGTTCTCCTTCTCGATGAGGGCGAGCGAGATGCGGTGCAGGGCATCCAGGTTGGAGCGGAGCAGATCCTGGACCCTGGCGTAGTTCTGCTCGACGATCAGCCTGATCTCGTGGTCGATCTCGACCGCGGTGGCCTCGGAGTAGTTCTTGTGGGTTGCCATCTCGCGCCCCAGGAAGATCTGCTCGTCCTTCTTGCCGAAGGTGACGGGCCCGAGCTTCTCGCTCATCCCCCACTCGCAGACCATCTTGCGGGCGATCTCGGTGGCGCGCTCGATGTCGTTGCCGGCGCCGGTGGTCATCGAGTTGAAGATGATCTCCTCGGCGACGCGCCCGCCCATGAGCACCGCGATCCGGTCGAGGAGCGACTCGCGGGAGTAGCTGTGCTTGTCCTCGATCGGGAGCTGCATGGTGACGCCCAGCGCGCGGCCACGCGGGATGATGGAGACCTTGTGGACCGGGTCGGTCCCCGGGATGAGCTTGGCGACCAGGGTGTGGCCGGCCTCGTGGTAGGCGGTGTTCTTCTTCTCCTCGTCGGAGATTACCATGGAGCGGCGTTCCACACCCATGAGGACCTTGTCCTTGGCGTCGTCGAAGTCGATCATCTCGACGATGCTCTTATCCTTGCGGGCGGCCAGAAGGGCTGCCTCGTTCACCACGTTGGCGAGGTCGGCGCCCGAGAAGCCGGGGGTACCGCGGGCGATGACGCCCATGTCGACGTCGGGACCGAGCGGGGTCTTCTTGCAGTGCACCTTGAGGATCATCTCGCGACCCTTCACGTCCGGACGGGGGACCACCACCTGGCGGTCGAAGCGGCCCGGGCGAAGCAGCGCCGGGTCGAGGACGTCGGGGCGGTTGGTGGCGGCGATCAGGATGACCCCTTCGTTACTCTCGAAGCCGTCCATCTCGACCAGCAGCTGGTTCAAGGTCTGCTCGCGCTCGTCGTGACCGCCGCCGAGACCTGCGCCGCGGTGACGGCCGACGGCGTCGATCTCGTCGATGAAGATGATGCAGGGAGCGCTCTTCTTCCCCTGCACGAAGAGGTCACGCACGCGGGAGGCGCCCACCCCGACGAACATCTCGACGAAGTCGGAGCCGGAGATGGAGAAGAAGGGAACGCCCGCCTCGCCGGCGATGGCGCGGGCCAAAAGGGTCTTGCCGGTGCCCGGAGGGCCCATCAAGAGCACCCCTTTCGGGATGCGGCCGCCGAGCTTGGTGAACTTCTTGGGATCCTTCAGGAAGGAGATGATCTCCTCGAGCTCTTCCTTGGCTTCCTCGATGCCGGCCACGTCCTCGAAGGTGACGCGCCCCTGGGCCTCGGTCAAAAGCTTCGCGCGGCTCTTGCCAAAGGCCATCGCCTTGCCGCCGCCACCCTGCATCTGCCTCATGAAGAAGATCCAGACGGCGACCAGGAAGATGATCGGGAACCAGGATACCAGGAGCGAGAACCAGGAGAAGCGCTCTTCCTCGGGGCGGGCGGAGACCGCGATGTGCTTGGCGATCAGCTTGTCGGTCAGGTTGGCGTCGGCCGGCTTGTAGCTCCGGAACTCCTTGCCGTCCGAGTACTTGCCGATGATCTCGTTACCCTGGATGGTGACGCTGTTGATGGTCCGGTTGGTGTTCTTCACCTTGCCGGTGTCCACTGCCTCGATAAAGTCGCTGTAGTCGAGCTTTTCCTGGGTGGGTTTTGGCTTGTTAAAAAGGTTGAACAGCAGGATCATCATCAGGCTGATTACCAGCCAGAGTGCCAGGTTCTTGTAGAATTGGTTCAAGTTTCCTCCCCGGAAATATCGGTATGACGCTCCCGGCGGGCGCTGTGACAGCGGTCCCGGCGGCGAGCGCACCTGCAAGCGTTTATGTGCTTAGATTAGTAGTAAAAAAAAGACTTTCAAATGAACAAAAGGATTACCACAAAGGTAGCACCTTGACAAGAGCTTTAAACCCTAACAATCTCAACTCTCCACACCTTTTCAGCAGTTGGCCTCACCTTCACGTGCTCGGAAAGCCTCACTCCCCCCACCCAGAGAATCCGTCCCGCTGACTCGATGAGCGGCACCCGGGATCGATCCCCCAAAGGAATCTTCTCGTTTATGAAAAGATCCTTCACCTTCTGCTCCCCGGTCATCCCGAGCGGTGTGAAGCGGTCGCCGGGGCGGGAGTTCCTCACCGTCCAGGGAAAGGGGGCCTGGTCGGGGTCGAAGAAGGCGACCTGGCGGGAGCCGGAATCGAGATTTTTCGGGCACGGGACCCGTTCGACGACCAGCGCGGAATCTACCGAAAGAGTATGCCGCCCTTCCCCGCTTACCACAAGTTGCCAGTTTTCGATGGGAGCCCGCCAGTGGCCGCTGAAGGAGAGCGAGTCGTAACCGCGGGAGACCACGCAATCGCCGGGGAGCTTCAACCTGGCACTGGGGTGTTCACCGGCCGCCAGTTGGTCAACGGCTTCCAGGTGGGTGAAGGAGATCCGCCGCAGATCGCCGCGCAGCTCCTGGAGGGCGAGCCGATAGAGCCTCAGCCGCAGGCCGCGGGGTTCTTGCAGCAGCGGTTCCAGCCTAAACTGCAGTGCGTCCGAGCGGGGGGGCATGAGGGGGAAAGTTTCACCAGGGGGACAGGCACCGGCGGAGCCTGCCCCCTCCCTCGCTTTGGCCGGTAAGGGATAGCGCTGGCAAAGACGGGTGAAGGCGGCGCGGGTCACCTGTTCGAGGAGCTCTTCGTCGCCGGAGAGGATCTCGGCGGTGGCGGCCAGACGCTCGGATACCTTCGGGTTGTAGCGCTTGAGCTGGGGGATCAGGTCGTGACGGATGCTGTTGCGGAGGATGGCGGTGTCGGCGTTGGATTCGTCGGTACGCCAGCTTAGGCCACGAAGCTTCAGGTAGTTCTCCAGCTCCTGCCGGCTTACCTTGAGAAGCGGCCGCCTGAGTTTTCCGCGCACCGGGCTCATGGCGGAGAGCCCCGCCCCCCCGGAGCCGCGCAAAAGCCTGATGAGCACGGTCTCCGCCTGGTCGTCCTGGTGATGGGCCAGGGCGATGGCGTCGGCTTCGTGCGCGTTGGCGATCTCTTCGAAGAAGGCGTAGCGGGCGGCGCGGCCGGCATCCTCCAGGGAAAGCTTGCGCTCCCGGGCAAGGGCGGACACGTCGACGCGGCGGGAGACGAAGGGGAGGCGGTAGCGGGTGGCCAGCGAGGCGACGAAGGCCTCGTCGCCGTCGGAGGCCTCGCCGCGCAGGGAGTGGTTCAGGTGGGCGACGACCAGGGTGAGCCGTTCGATCTCCAGGTGGACCAGGATGTCCAAAAGCGCGACCGAATCCGCCCCGCCGGAGACCGCCACGATGACGGTTTCGCCGGGAGAGAAGAGCCGTTGACGGCGGATTCTGCTTATGAGGGAAGCGACCAGTCGGCTCTCCATTAAATCCTTTACCTGGAAATGACAATTTCCCTTTTGGCCTACGACTCCCTCCTCTTCAAGGGAGCTAAGCTCCCCCCTTGATAGAGGGGTGTTGGGGGGGATTTGGGGCTGACGGCAGGAGAGGCAATCCCCCCTGTCCCCCCCTTTATCAAGGGGGGAACGCCGGGCGGAAAATGGCTAATCCCCCTTGAGGGAGCACTCTTTCTCCCAGGCGAAGTAGCCGTCGTCCTTGATGTCCCAGAAGCTTTCGATCCGCCCGGCGTAGTAGTCGAGGTCGGCGCATTCGGCCTCGACGGCCTGGAGGAACTTGAGCGAGATGAGGTGGTGACCGTGGAGGAACCGGTAGAAGGCCTTGATCCCGGAGAGGTACCCTTCAAGCTCGGTGGCGCTGGGCTCGATGGTATTGACGATGTACCAGTTGGCGGCGAACTGCCGGACGATCCCGGGGCGCTCGTCGAAGAGGCTCCGCTGCTTGATCGACACCACGAAATCGCGGATGAAGTAGTCGGCGCCGCTGGCGAGCGCGGTGGCTTCCTCCGCCGAGACGCCGGCGCCGATGCTTTCGTTATAGAAACGAAGCAGGAGCTCCTTGCACTTGTTGTCGACCCGCACCTCGTCCTCCAGGCTTTCGGGGACGAACTCCTGCTTGTTGACTTTCAACTCTTCGAAACCTTCTTCACACAACTCGGCCATAAAGTCCTCTAAACAAGTTCTATGTTCTATGTTGAAATATATAAGACAAGTTCCAGGTTCTATGTTCTACGTTCTAGGTTGAAATACATAAGACAAGTTCCAGGTTCTATGTTCTAGGTTCTATGTTGAAATCCTATGGGGACAAAAACAGGATCTATTTCACGTGTAGGTTCGGGTGGTACAAGCCCGCAGAGCAGTTAACGTAGAACCTAGAACTTAGAACCTGGAACCTGTTTTTCCTAGAACCGTTTCTTATCTTCTTCTCGGGTCCAACGCATCGCGGATCCCCTCCCCTACCAGGTTGTAGGAGAGTACGGTGACGAGGATGGCCAGGCCGGGATAGAGCGACAGCCACCAGGCGAACTCGATGTAGTCCTTCCCGGAGGTGAGGATGTTGCCCCAGCTCGGCGTCGGAGGCTGCACGCCGATCCCCAAAAAGGAAAGCGCTGATTCGGTGAGAATCGCTCCCGCTACCCCGAGGGTGGCCGAGACCAGCACCGGCGAGAGCGCGTTCGGCAGGATGTGCCGGAAAATGATCCTCGCGTCGGAGGCTCCCAAGACCCGCGCGGCCAAGACGAAATCACGGCTCTTGAGCGAAAGCACCTCCGCCCGCACCAGCCGCGCCACCCCGGTCCAACTGGTGAGGCCGATGATGATCATGATGTAGTTGATGGAGGGCTCCAGCATGGCGATCACCGCCAGGATCAGGAAGAAGGTCGGGAAGCAGAGCATGATGTCCACGAGGCGCATCAGGATCGAGTCGGTCCATCCGCCGTAAAACCCGGACAAAAGCCCGATCACGACGCCGATGGCCACCGAGATCCCTACCGCCACGAAGCCGACCTTGAGCGAGACACGGGCGCCATAGATGATCCTCGTCAAGACGTCGCGCCCCAGCTCGTCGGTCCCGAACCAGTGGGCGGACGAGGGGGGAAGGAGCACGTGCCAGGCGTCGATGGTCTCCGGCCGGTACTGGGTCAGGATGGGAGCGGCGAAGGAGATGATAAACAGCACCACGATGACGACGAGACCTGCCACCGAGAAACGGTTTTCCTTGAACCGGCTCCAGAACTGCATGAAGGGAGTCGAGGGCCGCACGCTACTCCCTCCCGTGGCGGATGCGCGGATCCGCGAAGGCGTACGAGAGGTCCGCCAAAAGGTTACCCAACAGGGTAAGGAAGGCGCCGATGATCAGAATACCCATCACCAGCGGGTAGTCCCTGGCCATGACTCCCTGGTAAAAGAGCTGCCCCATGCCCGGAATGGCGAAGATGGTCTCGAAGATGACGGAGCCGCCGATGAGGCCGGGGAGCGAGAAACCCAAGAGGGTGATGACCGGCAGCAGGGCGTTTTTCAGCGCGTGCTTGTAGATCACCAGCCGCTCCTTCACCCCCTTGGCGCGGGCGGTGGTGATGTAGTCCTGGGAAAGCACCTCGAGCATCGATGAGCGCATGTAGCGAGAGAGACCGGCCAGGCTTCCGAAGGTGGCGATACTTACCGGCAGGACCAGGTGCTTGGCGAGATCCCACAGCCAGGCGAAGAAGGGAAGCTTGTCGCTCCCCATCGAATGGAGGCCGGAGATGGGGAGCCAGTTGAGCTTCACGCCGAACAGGTACATGCAGAGAAGCGCCAGCCAGAAGGTCGGTACCGCAAAGCCGAGGAAGACGAAGACCGATATGCTCCGGTCCACAAGGGTATCGCGTTGGGTGGCCGCCAGGATGCCGATCGGGATGGCGAGACAGAACTCGAGAATGAGGGCGATCACGTTGAGCGACAGGGTAACCGGAATCCGCTCGGCGATCTTGTCGGTCACCGGGCGGTGGTCGGAACCGAAGGAGCGGCCAAAGTCCAGGCGCGCCAAGTGCGATATCCAGATGCCGTACTGGACGTGCAGCGGCTTGTTGAGGCCGTAGTACTCCCTAAGCTTCTCCCTGGTCGCGGCGGAGATCTTCGGGCTCATGGAGACCTGCATCTCCACCGGCTCGCCGGGTGCGAGATGGATGACCACGAAGGTGATCAGGGAGATCCCAATCAGCATCGGGAAGATCATCATCAGCCGTTTTATGAGATATCTGCCCATGTAGGTTCCTTAGTCATTCTCCCAATCAGTAAACCTGCTCCGCCTTCGGCACGTACCATTTTATGAGGTTGTAGCCGATGCCGGCGGGGGCGGGGACGATTCCGTGGAACCTGGAGGACACCGCGGGAAGCGCATCGGGAACGTAGAGGAAGGTGTACGGCTGTTCCTCGGCGAGGATGTCCTGGATCCGCCAGTAGCACGCCTTCCTCTTCTCGATGTCGAAGGTCTCCCTCCCCTCTTCGATGAGGCGGTCGACTTCGCCGTTTTTGAAATGGATGAAGTTGAGCTCCTTCGGCCCGGTCTTCGAGGAGTGCCAGACGTCATAGATGTCCGGATCCTGCCCCAGGGTCCACCCCAGGATCACGCATTCGAACTTACCGGTGTCGATAAAGTTGGTGATGAAGGAAGCCCATTCCATCACCCTGATCTTCGCCACGATGCCGACTTTTCTCAGCCGCTGCTGGACGATCTGCGCGGTCTTCACCCGCTGGTCGTTCTGGTTCAGCATGATGGTGAAGGTGAACTGCTTGCCGTCCTTGACGAGAATGCCGTCCTTCCCCATCACCCAGCCGGCCTCCTTCAAGAGCGCCATGGCGCGGGCCGGATCGTACCCGAAGTCCTTCACGTTCGGTTTGTAGGCCCAACTCCCGGGCTTGAACGGCCCATGGGCGATCTGCCCCATCCCGAAGAGCACCCCCTGGATGATCTCCTCCTTGTTGATCGCGCAGGTCATCGCCTGGCGGACCCGCTTGTCCTGGAACAGGGGAAGGCGCAGGTTGTAGCCGAGATAGGTGTAGGCGGAGGCCGGATAACGGTACTTGTTGAAGCGGGAGAGGAATTCCGGCGTATTGGTCTGCCGCTGGTACTGCACCGGGGACAGCGGCATCTCGTCGATCCCCCCCGACTTGAGCTCCATGTACATGGTCGAGGCGTCCGGGATGATCCGGTAGACGTACTTAGAGATGTAGGGGCGCCCCTCCCAGTAGTCGGGATTGCTCTCCAGGGTCACCTTCTGGCCGGTGATCCACTCCTTGAAGATGTAGGGACCGGTGCCGATCGGGTGCCGGATGAGCGGGCTTTTGGTGATGTCCTTTCCCTCCAGAAGATGGGCGGGAAGGATGCTCATTCCCCACGACTCCAGGGCGGGAGCAAACGGCTTCGGGTAGGTGACCCGGAAGGTGTAGGGATCGGGCGCCTCGGCGGTCTTCACCTGTTTGTAGGCATCGGAATAGGCAGTGGGGGTCTTGGGATCGATGAGAACGTTGTAGGTATAGAGGACGTCCCGGGAGGTGAAGGGCTCGCCGTCGTGCCACTTGACGCCGTGGCGCAGGTGGAAGGTGATGGTCAGGCCGTCCGGGGAGACGTCCCAGGACTGCGCCAGGTCCCCCTCGAGCTTCAGGTCCTTGTCGTAGCGCACGAGCCCGTTGTAGACGAGTCCCGAGATGTCGCTGGAGGCGGAATCGGTGGAGAGGACCGGGATCAGGTTGGAGGGCTCGCCGATGCTTCCGGTCACCAGCGCATCGCCGTAGGCGGGCGGTCCCCCTTTGGCGGCGTGCGGTTTGTGCTCGGGCGTACCCTGGGCGCAGCCGAAGGCCAAAAGCGATACGAGGAGCAGGGCTAGCCGGCACCCCAGGGTCATTTCTCCCCGCTCTCCTGCCGGCAGCGGCGGATCTTCTCGGCGATATCCTTCTGGTCGGGCTCGAGCTTTTGGAGCTTGCGGTAGATCGGAAGCGCCTTGCGGTAGTCGCGGTTCGCGCAGTAGGCGTCGGCCAGATGCCCCATGACGGTGGTGTCGTGGTCGGAAAGCTCCACCGCCCGCTCGAGCTGGTAGACCGCCTCGTCGTAGCGCTTGAGCTTGTAGTAGCACCACCCGAGGCTGTCGAGGATGAAGCCGTCGTCGGGCTTGAGCGCCACCGCCTTCTTCAGGTAGCCGAGCGCCTCGTCGAGGTTCTCCCCCATCTCCGCGTAGGTGTAGCCGAGGTAGTTCAGGGCCTGGGCGTCGTCAGGGGTGGCCACCAGCACCTGTTTCATCATGGCCACCGACTCCTCCCGCTTGCCGATCTTGTCGTAGAGGATGCCGAGCCGGAAGCTGACCCGCGGGTCGGCCTGCAGTTTCTTGTCCATCCCGGTCAGGACGTCGATACCGTCCTGGTAACGGTCCATCGCCTCGTAGAGTCCGGCCAGGTGCAGGTACGGCTCCACCTTGTCCGGCATCTCCTTGATCTCCTGCTTGATGAGATCGATCCCCTTGGCAGCGTCCCCCTGCTCCTTGTAGAGGAAGGCCAGGTGGCCGATGGCGTCGACGTAGTAGCTCGAATCTTTCGGGATCTTGGAGAACTCGGCGATGGCGTCCTCGGGCTCGTCCATCTCCTCGTAGGCGCTACCGAGATAGAAACGGACCTGGTGGGCCTGCGGATCCGCCTTGAGGATCTGCTCGAAGGTGGTCACCGCATCGTCGTAGCGCTCGAGTTCCAGCTGAAGCAGGCCGATCTTGCGCTGGTTCTCCAGGGAGTCCCCCCCCTGCTGCTGCAAAAGGGTCAGCGCCTCGTCCAGCTTGCGCTGCTGGATGTAGAGCTGGGCCAGGTGCTGCACGACGGTGATGTTGGAGGGGTTGACCTCCAAAAGCGCCTTGTAGGTGTTGATGGCGTCGCCGGTCAGTCCCTGGGTCTCCTGCGAGATCCCCATCTCGATCAGCGCCTGCTCGAAGTCCGGCTTGACCTCCACCGCCTTCTTGTAATAGGAGAGCGCCTCCTTGGGAAGCCGCATCTGGTCGTAGGTCTTGGCCAGGTAGTAGTAGCCAAGCGGCGATTCCGGGAGCGCCTTGATCATCGACTTCAGGGTATCGACCGCCTGCTCGTACTCGTAGTTCTTAAGGTAGGAGATCGCCACGTGCAGGTAGACCTCTTCCTTGGTCGGGTCGAGCTCCAGCACCTTCTTGTAGTAGGGGATCGCCTCCTTCTCGCGCTGCATGGTGGTCAGGATGTTGCCGGTCAGAAGCTCGGCCTGGACGGAGCTCGGGTCGGCCTTGACGGCCGCCTGGGCCTCGGCCAGCGCCTCGTCGGGATGGTTCTGCTGCAGGTAGATCTGGGCGGCGGCGGTATGCAGGACGGGGGAGGACGGGTCCGCCTCGATGGCGGAACGGAGCAGGGTGAGCGCTCCGTCGAGATCCCCGTCGCCGGCCCGCAGACGGGCCAGCGCGAAGAAGTAAAGGGTGCGGGACTGCGCACTCGCCTCAGGGGTAAGGGGAGAAGGAACCTCGTGGGTCGCCTGTCCGGTGGCGCACGCACTCAACAGGGAAAGAAGTAAAAGGAACGGAAGACACTTCTTGGTCATGGGGTACCCGTGGTTTCCAGTTAGAAAGCAGTCATAAAAACTTAAAAAACGCGGCACCCCTGGGGGATACTCTATCCCACGGGATGGCGCGAATCGTCACATGAAAGCTAACACAAATACCCAGAACCGTCAAACAACAATTGTGCCGGGTATTTGAGTTGCACCACGGGGTCGTTGTGATAGTATTCCTCAAGTGAAATCGTCACCTTAAGGCAATGCGATGGAGCGCACGCTTATAAAATCCTTACTCGAACCGACGGCCTACCCTGAGCCCACGGCCGAGGTGCGGCTCATCGAAACACATGTCTCTTTTCTGTTCCTGACCGACCGCTTCGTCTACAAGGTGAAGAAGGCCGTCGATCTCGGTTTTCTCGACTTCACCACCCTTGAAAGGCGCCGCTACTACTGCAACGAAGAGCTCCGACTCAACCGCCGGCTCTGCCCCGATACCTACCTCGGCGTGGTTGAAGTGTACCAGGCCGGTGACCGGGCGAGCTTTCGAACGGGGGGGGAACTCATCGACTATGCCGTGAAGATGAAGCGGCTCCCCGAGGAGCGGATGCTGAACCGGCTCCTCGAGCGTGGCGAGGCGAGCTTTGCCATGATGGAGCGGCTTGCCTGCCGGGTGGCCGACTTCCACCTCGCCGCACGGCGCGCCCCCGAGATCGATGCCTGCGGCACCCCCGAGGTGCTCGGGGATAACTGGGAGGACAACCTGCGGCAGGTAGAGCCCTTCATCGGCGCGACCATCTCCCGCCGCGACCACGCCCTCATCCGGGAGTGGGTGCGGGGCTTTCTCGGCGAAAGAAGGGATCTCCTCGCAAGCCGCGTGGCGCATGGGTTCATAAGGGAGTGCGACGGCGACCTCCACTCCGGCAACATCTGCCTGACGGATACCATCTGCATCTTCGACTGCATCGAGTTCAACGAAAGGTTCCGCTACACGGACACCGCGGCGGATATCGGCTTTCTCCTGATGGACCTGGAGTACGCCGGGCACCGCGAGTTTTGCGCCCCCTTCCTCCATCTTTACCGGGAGCGGGCCGCGGACTCCCTGCCGGAGCCGCTGCTGACCTTCTACCGCGCCAACCGCGCCTTCATCAGGGGGAAGGTGATGAGCATCAGGAGCGGACAGGAGGGGGTGACCGATGCCGAGGCCGGTGAGTGCGCCGAGAGCGCCGTCCGCTACTTCAACCTCTGCCGCGGCTTGATCCTGCGGGAACGGCTGGAGCCTTCGCTCATCATCACCTGCGGGATGACGGGAAGCGGCAAGAGCGCGCTCTCCGGGGAGCTCTCCTTCCAGCTCGGCATCCGGCGGGAGCGAAGCGACGCGGCAAGGAAGGAGATGGCGGCGAAGATCGATGCGGCCTCGCCCCCCCATCCTCACCCTGTCCCTCCCCTTGAAGGGGAAGGAGTGCCAGAGGGTCCCTCCCCCTTCAAGGGGGAGGACAGGTGGAGGATGGGGATGGGGGGACAAGATATCTATACCCCGGAGTGGGACCGGGCCACTTACGCCGAGCTCGCCCTCCGCGCGGCCGAGGAGCTCTCCGCCGGAAGGTCTATTCTCGTCGACGCCACCTTCCGCCGCCGCGCCGACCGCGAGATCTTCCGGAGGCTCGCCGCGGAGCTCGGCGTGCCGTTCGTGGTGCTCGAGACCACCTGCCCGGTGGAGGTGATCAGGGAACGGCTCGAAAGGCGCCGGCTGGACCCGCGGGAGATCTCCGACGGGCGCTGGGAGATCTATCCCCTGCTCGCCGCCCAGTATGAGCCTCCCGCCCCAGGGGAGTCGATCGCCATCGACTCCTCGCTGCCGCTGCCAAGCGTGGTGGAACGGGCACTGGAAGGGATGGGGTTACTGCCATGAGGAAGCAGTTTCGCGAAGGGGTGGTGAAGCGCCTGCGGCTCAAGGACACCTGGGTCGTCTGGTTCGTGCTCGGGATGGTGATGATGAACTATCCCTTCCTGAGCATCTTCAACCGCCCGATCCTCCCCTTCGGGCTCCCGCTGCTTTACCTGTACCTTTTGGTCGGATGGTTCGCCTCCATCTGCATCGTCTACCTCTTCAGCCGCGCCGCACGGAAGGAAAACGAGAAAAGGGACCGTCACTGATGCTGACCGCCAACCTGGTGTGGGGCACCGCCCTGCTCTACATAGCGCTCCTCTTCCTGGTGGCGTACTACGGGGACCAGAGGCAGAAGGTGGGGAGAAGCATCACCGCCAACCCTCTCGTCTACTCGCTCTCCATCGCGGTCTACGCGACCTCATGGACCTACTACGGCTCGGTCGGCAAGGCGGCCACCACGGGGATCGACTTCCTCCCCATCTACCTCGGCCCCACCCTCACCGCCTTCTCCTGGTGGTTTTTCCTCAAGAAGATCGTCCGGATCTCCAAGGAAAACAACATCACCTCCATCGCCGACTTCATCTCCTCCCGCTACGGCAGCTCCCAGGTGCTCGGCGCCCTCATCACGGTGATCACCCTGACCGGGATCATGCCGTACATCGCCCTCCAGCTGCGGGCGGTCTCCACCTCCTTCACCATCATCACCGGCACCCGCGACTTCGGGCTGCCGCTCCCCGAGAGCCTGGCCCTGGTCTCCCCCCACCCCGGCCTCTTCTCGGCCGTCGTGCTGTCGCTTTTCAGCGCCATCTTCGGCGCCAAGCACCTGGGGGCGGCCGAGCGGCACGAGGGGATGGTGGCGGCCATCGCCCTGGAGTCGATCGTCAAGCTGGTCGCCTTTCTCACCGTCGGCATCGTCATCACCTACGTCTTCTTCGACGGCGTGGGGGACATCTTCCAGCGGCTCAAGGAGCACTCCCCCGCCGACCTGGCGAGGCTCGCCACCCTGGGCGGGGGGAGCCAGAGCTCCTACCTCTCCTGGTTCAGCCTCCTTACCCTCTCCATGAGCGCGGTCATGCTCCTTCCCCGCCAGTTCCAGGTCATGGTGCTGGAGAACGCCGACGAGCGGCACCTGAACTCCGCCGCCTGGGCCTTCCCCGCCTACATGTTCCTGATGAACATCTTCGTGATGCCGATCGCGGCGGCGGGGATGCTCATGACCGGCACCAACGCGGGGGCCGACTACTTCGTGCTGACGCTGCCGCTCAAGGCGGGGCACAACTGGCTGGCGTTACTGGCCTTTCTGGGGGGGTTCTCCGCCTCGGCCGGGATGGTGATGGTGGAGTCGGTGGCGGTCTCCACCATGTTCTTGAACCACGTCCTGATGCCGGTCGTGGTGCGGCTCAAGCCGCGGAGCTGGTTCTCGTTTCTGCTTCTCAACCTGAAGAGGGTCGGAATCATCCTGGTCATCTTCCTGGGCTACCTCTACCAGAGCATCGTGGGGGAGAGCTACATGCTCGCCAACATGGGGCTCATCTCGTTTTCGGCCGCCATCCAGTTCGCCCCGGCCCTGATCGGCGGGCTCTACTGGCCCCGCGGCAACAAGGTGGGGGCCATCGGCGGCCTGGCGCTCGGCTTCGCGGTCTGGTGCTACACCATGCTCTTTCCCTCCATCATCCACTCCGGGCAGTGGCACTCCGACATCCTCACCTACGGCCCCTTCGGGATCGAGCTTTTAAAGCCGCAGGCGCTCTTCGGCCTCAAGCTCGATCCCTGGAGCCACACCCTCTTCTGGAGCATGTTCTTCAACATCTCCGCCTACCTCCACCTCTCGATCATCTTTCACCAGGGTGAGAAGGAGCAGGAACAGGTCGAGAAGTTCGTCCACGTGTTCGAGGCGACCAACGGAACGCCCCAGTGGGAAACCAAGCGCCTCTCCAAGCCGGTCACCATCGTCCAGTTCGTGAACCTGATGTCGAAGTTCATCGGGGAGGGGCCGGCCTACGCCGCCATCAGCGATTACCTGGGAGACCGGGAGATCGACGGCAAGGGGGGGGTCTCCGAATTCGAGCTCCCCAACCTGAAGCGCTTCGTCGAGAAGACGCTGGCCGGCTCGCTCGGGGGGGCCGCGGCCGGGGCGGTGGTGGAGAGCTTCCTCTCCGACATCGGGTCCCGCATGGAGTCGGTCTACGACATCTTCTCGACGGTCCGGACCTCCCGCGACCAAAGCCGCGAGGCGCTCTTCGTGCGGCTGAGGGCCTCGGAGATCATGAGCCGCTCGCAGGAGCTCGACATCATCATGGAGGACCTTTTGACCCTGCTGTTGCGCGAGTTCAAGCTCGACCTGGCGGTCATCCGGCTCCTGAACGACCGCGGGATGCTCGAGGTCCGCTGCTTCAAGGGCGAAGGGGGAGAGGCGATCACCGGCGAGGACCGCCAGGTGGAGATCGACACCCACGTCGGCGAGGCCTTCCTCGGGAGGCGGACCGAGTTCTTCAACGACACCACCTACATCACCAAGCCGATCGCCAAGGAGATCTTCAGCCGGGAGGGGATCAAGTCCTTCGCCCATATCCCGATCGCCAGCGAAGGGGCCCCTCCGGTCGGCATCCTCTCCGTCTTCTCCCGTTCCATCGTCGGCCTCTTCACCGAGCAGTTCGTGGAGCTTTTGGAGAGCCTCGCCGGCCAACTCGCCCAGGCGGTCGGGATCGTGCGGGAGCGGGAGGCGCGCGAGCAGGAAAGGCGGCAGAAGGAGGAGGCCCAGCTCGAAAACGCCCGGGTCACCCGCGACCTGGAACTGGCCAAGCAGATCCAGCTGTCCCTGCTCCCCGAACACCCCCCGGAAGTGCTCGGCATCAGGATCGCCTGCCGCTGCACCCCGGCGACCCACGTGGGGGGGGACTACTACGACTTCTTCCAGCGGACCGAGGACCAGGTCGATACCGTCATGGCGGACGTCTCCGGCCACAGCGTGGGCGCGGCGCTCATCATGGTGGAGACGAGGAGCGTATTGCGGACCCAGATGCAGGCGACCCGCGCCCCCCGCGAGATACTGCGGGTGCTCAACGAGCTCCTCTACCACGACCTCACCCGGGCCGAACTCTTCATCACCATGTTCTGCGGGAAGTACGACGGGACCACCCACACCTTCAGCTACGCCAACGCCGGCCACACGAGGCCCCTTCTCTACCACAAGGGGAAATGGGAGGAACTGGACGCCGAGGGGCTGATCCTCGGGGTGGAGATGGACGTCCTCTTCGAGCAGAAGGAGGTGACCCTCGCCCCGGGGGATCTCCTCTTCATCTACACCGACGGGATCATCGAGGCCGAGGGGAAAAACGGCGAACTCTTCGGGGTGGAGCGGCTTACCGCCACCCTCACCCGGCTGCTGGACCAGGAGCCCGACGCCATCGTCGAAGAGGTGATGGTCGAGGTGACCGCCTTCACCTCGCCGTCCCCCTTGCAGGACGACATCTCGATGGTGGTCATCAAGGTCATCGACGGCAAGGAGCCGGCTTCCATATCCCCTCGCCCCCCGGGAGAGGGGCAGGGGTGAGGGAGGCTTTAGGGGCGAGGGTAGATAGCTCACAGTGAGCGCCGTTTTTCCAATGAAAACCGAGGGGTGAGGGTACTAAATCGGCCACGAGAGGGCGGCCGGAGGTGAGGAAGAGCCGGGAAGTCTTGCTGAGCGGGGGATAAGGAAAATCGAGCTTCGCTTGATAATTGCTGGGGCTTATTGCACAATTAATGTGAGTCGCGGCTCGCGCTATGCGGACATGGATTTACATAAAGGAGAAGGTTATGAACCTTGTAAACGAGACGAGGAACGACGTGGTGATTCTCTACGTTAGAGAAGAGCGGCTGGATGCTCACAACTCGGCGGAACTGAAGAGCGCCGTGCAGAAGCTTTTCGAAGACGGGACCAAGAACGTGCTGGTCGACCTCAAGGATGTCAGGTTCATCGACAGCTCCGGGTTGGGCGCCCTGGTTTCCGGCTTCAAGAACGCCATCTCCCACCAGGGTAACCTCAAACTATCCTCGCTACAGTCCCAGGTGAAGTCCATGTTCGAACTCACCCGCCTGCACCGGGTCTTCGAGATCTTCCCCTCCAGCGTGGAAGCCATGGAAAACTTCCAGTAAAGCGAGGCGAGCAATGGAAGCAAACAGGATCGAGGTTGACATCAAGGTCCCCAACAAGACCCGTTACCTCAGCCTGATCGGCAGGATCGGCGAGGACATCGCCCGGGAACTGGAAAAGTACAGCGGAGACCGGGACACCCTCGCATACCACCTCAACCTTGTGCTGACGGAGGCCATGGTCAATGCGATCAAGCATGCAGGTCCCAACGAACCCGAGAAGCTCGTCCGCATCATAATAAGCCTTCACGCCTCCGAACTCACCATCCGGGTCTTCGATGACGGACAAGGATTCGACATCAACGCCATCCCACCCCCAAACTTCGAGGAACTGGAAGACCGGGGGCGGGGCATCTTCCTGATCCGCTCGCTGATGGACTCGGTCTCCTACCACAAGAACTGCCGGGAGAACATCCTCGAGATGAAGAAGAAACTCTCCTGATCCCCCTTATCTCCTCCGGTAACAGCGCACCGCCATGGCGAGGCCGGCCAGGAACATGGGGAAGCTCAAGAGCTGTCCCATCGAGAAGATCCCGAGCAGGTACCCGATCTGGACGTCCGGCTCCCTGAAGAACTCCACGATGAAGCGGAACAGGCCATAGCAGGCGATGAAGGTCCAGAAGACCACCCCGTCCCGCCCCTCCGATTTTTTCCCGACCAGGTACAGTATCAGGAACATGAGCGGCCCCTCGAGGAAGGCCTCGTAGAGCTGGGAGGGGTGGCGCGGCAGGTCGCCGCCGCCCGGGAACACCATCCCCCAGGGGGCGTCGGTGACCCTGCCGTACAGCTCGCCGTTGATGAAGTTGCCGAGGCGTCCGAGGCAAAGCCCGATAGGAGCCGCCATGAAACCGATGTCGGCCATCTGGTAGAAGCGGAGCTTGTGCTTTCTCAGGAAGTAGATGGACGCCACCACCGCGCCGGTGAGCCCGCCGTGAAAGGACATCCCCCCCTCCCAGACCGCGAAGAGTTTCAGCGGATGCTCGAGGTAGAAGCCCAGGTTATAGAAGAGAATGTAGCCGAGCCGCCCGCCGAGGATGACGCCGACCGCCACGGTGAAGACGAGGTCGGCGACTTTCTCATTGTCGAGCGGGAGCCCCTTCTTCCTGACCCCCGAGAGGAGCACGAAGTAGCCGGAGAGGAAGGCGAGGATGTACATGAGACCGTACCAGCGGAACTGAAGCGGTCCGATGCGCAGGAAGACGGGATCCATATGAGGGTAAGAGAGCATCGATGAGACTCCAGGGAGAAAAATTCCAGCTACCGTAGCAGCAAACCGTCGGGGTGTCAATCGCCGCCCCCGGCCACCTTCGCCCTTCAGTCGAGAGCGTTGGCCGAAGGCCTTCCAACTATACCCTCGCCCCTTCAGGGGAGAGGGTGGCCGAAGGCCGGGTGAGGGAGGTTCTGACTCTACCCCCTTCCCTCACCCCCGCCCCTCTCCCCCAGCGGGGGCGAGGGGAGATAGGGACGGGGAGAGGGTGGCCGAAGGCCGGGTGAGGGAGGTTTTACCCCGCCACATTGACAACCCGCCACCGGGCTATAAAGTTCTAGCACTTCCCAAACTCGCAGGATCACTCATTCTCTCTCATACCGCCCCGATCCCGCTCATCCCCCCTCCCCTCCCCTTCAAGGGAAGGTCCAGGATGAGGATGGGGGTGATCGGTGCAACCCAAAGTAGCGGTGCCCAATGGCCAGGACCAAGAGCGAGATATTCCTGAGCACCGTGCTCGGCAGGCCCGTCATCAACGCGCAGGGGCGCGAGATAGGGAAACTGCTGGACCTGGTCATGGTCCCCGGTGAGCACTTCCCCGCCGTTTCCCACATCCTGGTCGAGGCCGACCACCGTGTCGTCAGTGTCCCATGGCCCAGGGTCAATCTCTTCAACCGCTTCGTCATCTCGCTGGCCGGCCCCGGGCAAAACCTCCCCCCCTACGGGCAGCACGAGGGGGACATCCTTTTAAAGCGGGACATCCTCGACCGTCAGATCGTCGACGTCAACGGTGCGAAGGTGGTGCGGGTCAACGACTTGAAGCTTGGCACCTTCCAGGGAAAGCTCTGCGTCTTCTTCGTCGATGTCGGCCTGCGCGGACTGCTGCGGCGGATGGGTTTGGAGCACTGGGCCGAGAAGGCAGCCTCCATCCTCCACCGGCCGCTCTCCGACCACCACATCAACTGGAAGTACGTGCAGTTATTGGAATCGAACGTCTTCCGCCTCACCCTCACCGTGGCACGGGATCAGCTCAAAGAGATTCACCCGGCCGACCTGGCGCTGATCATCAGCAACATCCCTTCCAACCGCGTCGAGACGGTCCTCAACTCCCTCGATAACGAAACCGCCGGTGAAGCCATCCACGAGTTGGAGCCCGAGCTGCGAACCCGTATCATCAATCAGCTCGAGACCAGCCAGGCCTGCAGCATCATCGCGGAGATGGATCCCGACGAAGCCGCCGACGTCATGGGAGATCTCCCCGAGGACAAGGCGCAGGAGCTTCTCGGGCTGATGGGGGACGAGGACGCGGACCGGATACAGGAGCTTTTGGAGCACGAGGAGGACACGGCTGGGGGCCTCATGAACAGCCAGTTCATCGCCATCAAAAAGGAGCTCACCGCCGCCCAGGCCCTGGAGGTGGCGCGGCAAAACGCTCCCGAGGTGGAAACCATCTACTATCTGTACGTGCTCGATCAGCACGAGCGGCCGGAAGGGGTGGTGAGCCTCAAGGATCTGCTGGTGAATCCGGCGGAGGCGGTGGTGGCAAGCTTCATGAGCTCCGGTGTGAAGAGCGTGCAGGTCGACTCCACCCCGGACGACGTGCTGGAGATCGTGGCGAAGTACAACTTCATCGCGCTGCCGGTGCTCGACAAGGAAGGGAAGATGGCGGGGATCGTCGCGGTGGACGACGTGCTGGAGCTTTTCATCCCTGCGGCGCTGAGACGGAAACGGCACCGGCTTTGAGGGCCGGTGCCGCGAATTTTTACTGCCGGTACGAGGCGGGAACCTCGGCCTGGTCCGCCTCATTCTTCAGTTCACGCAGTTTTTGCTTACGCTCATCGAGGACGGACTGGGTGTGCTTGATGCTGTTCTGGATGGAGAGGTACTCGCCGCGGGACATGTTGGAGGTATCGTTAAGCCTCGCCTTCAACGACTCGAGCTCCGCCTCCGCGCGCTGGATCGACGCGTTGGCGTTCTGGAAGGCCAGCCGCCACCCCGCTTCGTCCTTGTCACCGTACTTCTTGTTCGGCTTCTCACCTGCCGCCTTCGCTTCTCCCTGTCCTTCCGCCGGCTTCTTCTCGGTTTTCGGTTGAGCCGGTGCCGACGGGGCCTCCACCTCGTCCTCGCCCAAAACCTTCGCCCTCTTCCGGTACTTCTTGGGGATCTCTCCCCGGTTGTCGGTGAAATGGACGGTACCGCGGTCGTCGGTCCACTCGTAGGTCACCGCCAGTGCCGAAACGGGATAGATCAGCAATAGGGCCAGCAACAACGTTTTCATGTCTACTCCTTGCATGCCAGATTAGCTACTCAGGCGGCAATTCGCCGTCAAGGATCGTGCGGGAAACGTCACCATTACCCCGGAGGCCAGGTCAGCTTGCGGCCGGCCAGGAAATGGAAATGGATGTGGAAAACGGACTGTCCAGCCGCCAGGTTGGTGTTGTTGACCAGGCGGAAGCCGTCGTCGGCCACGCCGCGCTCGCGCGCCAGGGTGGCAGCGACCCGGTGAATGGAACCGATCAAGGCGTCGTGCTCGGGGACAAGTCCCAGGGCATTGGCGATATGCTCTTTAGGGATGATCAGTATATGGACCGGCGCCACCGGATTGATATCCTCAATGGCGAACAGCTGGTCATCCTCGTAGACCTTCTTCACCGGGATGGCGCCATTGGCCATCTTGCAAAACAGACAGTCTGACATCTAACCCTCTCCTTCAGATTTAGAGTGATAAGTAACAGGCTACCGAACGTTGTTGACAACGCAAAGGCTGCTTCATTCCGTCTCCGCATCCATCGGGAAGGTGACCGGTGTATCGGCGGTCTTCTTCAGATGGATGAGGAACTCCTTGTTTCCCTTGGGTCCCAGGATCGGCGACTCGCACACCCCGAGCACCAGGAGCCCGAGCCCCTGGGCCATGGCGGTCACCGAGGCGACCACCTGGTGGTGCTTCTTCTCGTCGCGCACCACGCCCCCCTTCCCTACCTGCCCGCGCCCCACCTCGAACTGCGGCTTGATGAGGGCGACGATGATCCCTTCGGCGGAGAGAAGCCGCAACGTGGGCGGAAGCACCTTGTCCAGCGAGATGAACGACGCGTCGATCACCGCCAGTTCGGGAACCTCCGGGAGGCTCGCCGGCTCGAGGTAGCGGATGTTGGTCTTCTCCAGGTTCACCACCCGTTGGTCCTCGCGGAGCTTCCAGGCGAGCTGGCCGTAGCCTACGTCCACGGCGATGACGAGGCGGGCCCCCCGTTGGAGGAGGCAGTCGGTGAAGCCGCCGGTGGAGGCGCCGACGTCGATGGCACAGAGGCCGGCTGCCTCGATCCCGAATTCATCCAGCCCCTTGGCGAGCTTGAGTCCGCCGCGGCTCACGTAGGGAAGCGGGGCTCCCTTGAGACGGAGGTCGGCCTCCACGTCCACCATCAATCCGGCCTTGTCGGCAAGATGGTCGTTCACCACCACCTGTCCAGCCATGATGAGTGCCTTGGCCTTCTCCCGCGAAGGCGCCAGCCCCCGCTCGGTAACCAGCTTATCGAGCCTTTCCTTTGGCAAATAAAACCTCTTTCAATCAATAACTCCCCGCCTCTCTAGCGGAGAAGGGCCGCGGTCAATCTTTCTCTCCCCTCGCCCCTTTAGGGGAGAGGGGCGGGGGTGAGGGAGGTGTTAAAATCTTCCCTCACCCGGCCTCCGGCCACCCGGAGAGTATCAGTACAGCCCGTGCAGCGGGCCGCCGGGGGCGGCCAGTTCGTCGACCTTTCTTTCCACCGCCGGGTCCTCGATCAAAGGCGGCGCATGGTGCGGCTTCACCCGGGCGTCGATCACCATCGGGCCCCGGCACCCCCACTGCTTGCAGGAGGTGAAGGCTCCCACGCCATAGATATCGGCGGCGGGATCGGAGCGGGTGAAGGTAACCCATAGGAAGTTATTGAGGGTGGCGGCCGTGAACCGGCTGTCGTCGCAGACCACGATGAGCGGCATCCCCTCCAGCCCCGGCACCCCTTCCAGGGTCCGGCAGAGCTCATCCATGTCGGGATCGTCCGCCCCCTTGGCCAGCTTGCAGGTGGGCGCCTGCACGGCCAGCACACCCGGAAGGCAGATCGCCGGGCGGGAGAATCCGGCCGGGAGCCGCAGTTCACCGGGTACCTCGGTAGCAAGCGTCCGGCGCTTCTCACCGATGGCCGCCATCACCACCTTGGAGCCGCTGTTCAGTCCGCTGCCGGAGTAATCCAGGGTGTCCATGGTGGTGGCGGTCTGGAAATGGAGGTCGCGGGCAGGATCGATCCGCTCCAAGACGTGGGCGAGGAAAGCCGGGATGTCGTGGATATCGAGCTGCGGCGCGTCCTCGTGACAGCCGATCATCAGGTACTTGGCGAGCGACAGCTGCCCCTGGCCGAGCACCGCGTTGGCGATGGTGAGGATCTCCTGCGGAGTGCGCTTCTCGGCGTACGGGACATAGCGCTCGCTTCCCACCGCGAAAAGAAGCGGATGAACCCCGGCGGCATCGACCGCGTGGACGGCCTTCACCCCCGATATCACGGTGGGAATCAGCGGGCCGGTGAGCTCATGAATGAAGGCGCCGAAGGAGGTGTCCTCCTGGGGAGGGCGCCCCACCGTGGTGAAGGGCCAGATGGCGCCGTCGCGGTGGAAGACTTCCTCGACCTTCAGGACCGGGAAGTGGTGAGCCAGGCTGTAGTAGCCGAAATGGTCCCCGAAAGGCCCTTCCGGAAGGGTACGGGTGGGGTCGACGGTACCGGTGATGACGAAGTCTGCCTGGGCCGGGATGGGAAGGCCGCCGGGGCGGGCGATCATCTCGATCCGGTGGCCGGCCAAAAGCCCCGCGAAGGAGAGTTCCGGCATCCCCTCGGGAAGCGGCATGACGGCTGCCACCGTCATGGACGGGGCCCCGCCCACGAAGATGTTGACCTTGAACGGCTCCCCCTTCTCCAGCGCCTCGGCGTGATGAAAGCCGATGCCGCGATGGATCTGGTAGTGGAGCCCGATCTCCTCGTTCTGCTTGTAGGAGCCGCCGGAAAGCTGCACGCGGTACATCCCGAGGTTGGAATGGCGAAGGCCGGGGCTCGCCGCGCTTTCCGAGTAGACCTGGGGGAGCGTGATGAAGGCTCCGCCGTCATCGGGCCAGGACTTGAGCTGCGGGAGCTTGTCGACGGTGGTCCGGTGGGCCAGGATGGGTCCCTCCCCGACCGTCTTGGGGAGGAGATGCCAGGCCGCGGGAATGGCGGAGATGAAGGAGAAGGGATTCTTCAGCACGGCGCGGGGGTCGACTTTCATCTCCACCAGCTTCTCGATCCCCTTCAGGGTGTCCCGGAAGATGTACCTGGTCCTCTCCAGCGTTCCGAAGAGGTTCCCGAGCATGGGGAAACCGCTTCCCTTCACCCTGGTGAAAAGGAGCGCAGGCCCTCCGGCCTGGTAGACCCGCCGCTGGATCGAACCGATCTCGAGGTCGGCGGAGAGCTCAACATCAATTTTTCTCAAGGCACCCGTGCGTTCCAGGTCGGCGACACACGAAGCAAGGTCCCGGTAGCCCAATCGTTTCCCCCACGTGAAGCTTGAAATAAGCTGATATTTTTAATGCACCCCTGCGGTGAAGTCAATTAAAACCATCCCCTTGGCCCCGCTTTGGCCGTGTCCACCTCTCCCCCCTTCGGAAAGGTTCTTCCAGGAATTGCCGGCAAAGCCGCCGAACCTCCGTCCCCCACCTGTCAAAGGGGGGACAGGGGGGATTTCCAACGCAGCCGGCAAGGCAATCCCCCTAAATCCCCCTTTATCAAGGGGGGCTTTAAACACACCCCCGCGTTTCTCTGAAGAACCTTAGAAAAAGGGGAACTTCCCGCTTAAGGATTATGTTTATTCGGCGGCGATATTTGTGTTAGTCTCCGGCCAAGACACTGTTTGATCCGGCACCTACGGGAGGAACCCCTTCTTGCCCCGCTTCACCATCTTCAAGAAGATCCTGGTCAGCACCCTGCTTCTTTCGCTGCTGCCGTTACTGGTTTCCTCCCTCATTCTTCTTTTGAACCTGGAGGCGACCAACACGAAGCTCACGGCGGAGATTGCCGAGGCGGACGACCGGCAGGCCTCCGAGATGCTCAAGATGAGGGCTCGCGTGCTGGCCGAGAACGTCTCCGACTTTCTCCACCAGTGCGAAAGCGATCTCCTCTTCCTCTCCCAATCCCACCTCGACCGATCCGCGCTCTTCAACTTCTACCGCACCCGTCGAAGCGAGGTGTGGCTCCGCAGCGGGAACTCGTCCCTGCAGGACGAAAGCCACATGTTCCTCCCCGTCTACCGCTCCATCGCCATCATCGACCGGGCCGGTAACGAAAAACTGGTCATCCGTAACGGGGGCTTCCTCCCGGGGAGCGCCCTGAAGAACGTGGCCGATCCTGCCAACACGGAGTACAGGAGCGAGGAGTACTTCCGGAAGGTGGCCGCGCTCAAACCGGGCGGAATCTACGTCTCGCACGTGACCGGCTTCCACGTTTCCCGCGAAGAGCAGCTGGCGGGGGCCAGCGACCCGGAGAAGGCCTACCACGGGAAGAGCTATGAAGGGGTCGTCCGCTTCGGCTCCCCCCTTTTCGACCGCCACGGCCGCTTTTCCGGAATGGTCGTCCTGTCGCTCGACCACCAGCACCTGATGGAATTCACCCAGCACGTCGATCCCGGAAAGAGTTTCTCCACGGTCTTTCCGACCTACCGCAGCGGCAACTACGCGTTTCTCTTCGATGACGAAGGTTGGATCATCACCCACCCCAAGTTTTGGGATATCCGGGGAGTCGACCGTCACGGAAAGCTGGTCCCGCCCTACCGGAAAGATTCTTCCCCCGGGGCGATCAGAAGCGGCCGCATCCCCTTCAACCTCGACTACGCGGGCTTCATCCATCCAAGCTACCCCTTCGTCGCCTCCGAGGTGCGCAGGCAGAGGGAAGGATACGTCGACATCACCAACGTCGGGGGAGCCAAGAAGATCATGGCCTATGCCCCCATTCTCTACGACACCGGCGACTACAAGAAGCACGGGGTCTTCGGCGGCGTCACCATCGGTTTCCAGGTCGACCAGTTCCACGATGCGGCCAGGAAGGGGAGCCGGCTGATCAACCACCAGCTGGGCGAGCACCGGCAGACCAGCGCCATCATCCTTTTGGCCACCGCCTTCCTGTCGGCGCTTTCCGCCTGGCTCCTATCCCGCACCATCAGTGTCCCCCTGAGAGGACTCACCGACGGTGTCTCCAAAC
Organism: Geomonas sp. Red276; assembly: GCF_054784495.1. NCBI lineage: Bacteria > Pseudomonadati > Thermodesulfobacteriota > Desulfuromonadia > Geobacterales > Geobacteraceae > Geomonas > Geomonas sp. Red276. The sequence goes on along the minus strand of NZ_BLXW01000025.1, from coordinate 34,155 downwards.
TCGCCGCCGGCGACAGCAGCATCCGGGTCGAGATCAACTCGGCCGACGAGATCGGCGTGCTGGCCGGCACCTTCAACTTCATGGCCGACGAACTGGAGCGTCGCAAGGAGAACATCCTCGCCACCCTCGACGAACTCCGCAAGTCCCGGCTGGAGATCATGGACGAGCGAAACTTCCAGAAGAGCGTCCTGGAAAGTATCTCGAGCGTCATCACCACCTTCTCCCCGGAAGGAAAGCTCACCTCCGTGAACGGAACCGGGATGATGTACCTCGGGGAACAGGCCCGGTTCGGGATGGACTACCGGGAAATATTCCAGGGGTGGGGGGACATGGCGGACAGGATGGGAGCGGTGCTGGCCGGCCATTGCGGCTACGGGCGCCAGGCGCTGAGGGTGGACCGCGGCGAAGGTATGACCCATTTCGAGATCGGTTTCTTCCCGATCGGGGCCGAGGCGGAAAAGGGGCTGACGGTCATCCTCCGTAACGAGACCGAGAAGGCCAAGCTCCAGGAGGAGATGATGCGGCTCGACCGGCTGGCTTCGCTGGGCAAGCTCTCGGCCGGTATCGCCCACGAGGTGAGAAACCCGCTGACGGGGATCTCCCTGCTCCTCGACGACCTCCACGACCAGGCGGCGTCGGGATCTGGGGACCAGCAGATGATCAAGAAGGCCTTGAGCGAGATCGAACGGGTCGAGAAGCTCATTTCGGCGCTTCTCAACTACTCCTCGCCGGTGCGCGCCGAGTTCCGCGAGTGCGACCTGAACCGGGTGGTGTCGGACACCGTCTTGCTGATGCGCCGCCAGTGCGAGCGCCAGAGGGTGCAGCTCACCCTCTCGCCGGGTGAGATCCCTCCCCTGCTCATCGACCCGGACCAGATGAGGCAGGCGGTCATGAACATGATCCGTAACGCCCTGGACGCCCTGCCGAACGGCGGGGAGATCGTGGTCGCCACCGCCCCCCTGGAAGACGGGGCCACCATCACCATCGGCGACAACGGAGCGGGGATCGCGGCGGAGGATCTGCCGCTCATCTTCGAGCCGTTCTTCACCAGGAAAGGGGCCGGCACCGGCCTCGGGCTGTCGATCACCCAGAGGATCGTCGAGGAGCACCGCGGGACCATCAAGGTCGACAGCACCCCCGGCAAGGGGACCCGGTTCACCATCGAGCTCCCGGTGACCCCATCCTCCCCCTGACCACCAAGTCCGCGATCCCCTCGCCCCTCTAGGGGAGAGGGGCAGGGGTGAGGGAGGTTTTAAAATCTACCCTCACCCGGCCTCCGGCCACCCTCTCCCCCCATGGGGGCGAGGGTAAATGAAAGAGGGACAGGGTGAGGATGGGGGAAAAACAACCGGCCCGGCCTGTAAATTGAGGGATACCAAAAGGAGCCGTTTGATGGAAAAGATCCTGATCATCGACGACGAGCCGTTTATCTGTGAAAACGTGCAGAGGATCCTCAGCGACGAGGGTTTCCAGGTGCTGAGCGCCTCCAGCAGCGCCGCCGCGCGGAGCCTCGTCGCCTCGGAGGAGATCGATCTCGCCCTCCTCGACCTGAACCTCGGCACCGAGGACGGCATCGACGTCCTCAAGGCTCTCAAGGAACTGGACCCGGAACTGCTGGTCATCATCATCACCGGCTACGGCTCGGTCGAGACGGCGGTGGAATCGCTCAAGCTGGGCGCCTTCCACTACATGAAAAAACCGTTCAAGGCCGACGCCCTGCGCCTGATCGTCAAGCTGGCGCTCAAGACCCAGACCCTCAAGCGGGAGGTGAGACAGCTCAAGCGCGCCGATGGGATGCTCCCGGGCCGCTCCCCCATCATCGGCCGAAGCCAGGCCTTCCAGAGGGTAGCGGGCCTCGTGCGGGAAATCGCCCGGATCCCCTCTACCGCGCTCATCACCGGCGAGTCCGGGACCGGCAAGGAGCTGGTGGCCCGCGCCATCCACGACCTGTCCGACCGCCGCGAGGCCCCCTTCATCGCCATCAACTGTGCCTCGGTCCCCGCCAACCTCCTGGAAAGCGAGCTCTTCGGCCACGAAAAGGGATCCTTCACCGGGGCGACCGGCCGCAAGAAGGGACTGCTGGAGGAGGCGGACCAGGGAACCGTCTTTTTGGACGAGATCGGGGAGATGGACATGGCCATGCAGGCGAAACTCCTGCGCGTCCTGCAGGAGCGGACGGTGCGCAGGGTCGGCGGCCTGAAGGACATCCCCATCGACGTACGGGTCATCGCCGCCACCAACCGCAACCTCCAGAAGCGGATCGCGGAGGGGACCTTCCGCGAGGACCTCTTCTACCGGCTCAACGTTTTTCCGATCCACATCCCTCCCCTCAGGGAGCGCACCGAGGATATCGACGCCCTGGCCGCCTATTTTCTCCACGACTTCAGCAGGGCCTTCGGGCGTGAATTCACCGGGGTCTCCGAGGAGGCCGCCCTCCTCATGAAAGGCTACCCCTGGCCCGGCAACGCCCGGGAGCTCAAGAACGTGATCGAGCGTATCTGCATCATGCAAAGCGGTCCGGTGCTCCTCCCCGAACACCTCCCCGTCGAGATTCGCGGGGCCGCCGACCGCCTTCTCCCCACCTCGGCTGCGGCCACCGCTGCGGCGCCCCTTCCCGCCGGAGTCGGCCTGGAGGAGGCGATCACCAGGTACGAGAAGGCCCTCATCGAAAACGCCCTCGCCGTGGCCGGCGGCAACGTGCTCCAGACCGCCGCCATCCTCAAGATCCCCCGCGGCACGCTCCGCTACAAGATGGACAAGTACGGCCTGTAGGCCGTCCCCCTCCCCTTTTTTGCCCTCACAGCTCCCCCCTTTACCGGGTGGCGGATCTTCGCCAGTTGGCTGAAATCCGCCACCTCTTGGCGGATTTCAGCCATCCCCCTTCCAATTCCAACCGGCATTTTAAACACGCCCACCACGCAAATTCAGCCACTTGCAAAATTCAGTTTATGGCACCGCCGTTGCATTCTAACGGCGTATCGTATACGGCATCACCACCGGATCATTAAGAACACCCGCAAAATGGAAGCGAGCGCAGTTTAAACGTGAGGTATCAAAGCACCCATCTCAAGGAGGAGAATCGATGAAGCTGAAAACGTTTTTTAAAGCACTGGCCGTAACGGCCGCCCTTGCCCTCCCCGTGTCGGCGTTCGCCGCGCAGGGGCCGATCGTGATCAAGTTCAGCCACGTGGTGGCCCAGAACACCCCCAAAGGCCAGGCCGCCGACTACTTCAAGAAGCTCGCCGAGCAGCGGACCCACGGCCGGGTCAAGGTCGAGGTCTACCCGAACAGCCAGCTCTACAAGGACAAGGAAGAGATGGAGGCCCTCCAGCTCGGTGCCGTCCAGATGCTCGCTCCTTCCCTCGCGAAATTCGCCCCCCTCGGCGTAAGGGAATTCGAGGTTTTCGACCTCCCGTTCATCTTCGACAACTACCAGGACCTGCACAAGGTCACCCAGGGACCGGTCGGCGCGAAGCTCCTCAAGAAGCTCGAGCCTAAAGGGATCCTCGGCCTCGCCTACTGGGACAACGGCTTCAAGGTCATGAGCGCCAACAAGCCGCTGAAAACCGTGGCCGACTTCCGTGGTCAGAAGATGCGTATCCAGTCCTCGAAGGTGCTCGACAGCCAGATGAGGTCGGTCGGCGCCATCCCGCAGGTGCTCGCCTTCTCCGAGGTTTACCAGGCCCTGCAGACCGGCGTCGTCAACGGCACCGAGAACCCTCCCTCCAACCTGTACACCCAGAAGATGCACGAGGTTCAAAAGTACGTCACCCTTTCCGACCACGGCTACCTCGGTTATGCCGTCATCGTTAACAAGAAGTTCTGGGACGGGCTGCCGAAGGACATCAGGGCCACCCTGGAGCAGTGCATGAGGGAAGCCACCAAGTTCGCCAACGACGTCGCCAAGAAGGATAACGACGAGGCGCTGGCCGGCGTGAGGAAATCCGGGCGCTCCCAGATCATCACCCTGAGCAAGCAGGAGCGGGCGCAGTGGAAAAAGGCGATGGACAAGGCCCACAAGGAGAACATGAACCGGATCGGGGCGGATATCGTCAGGGAAGTCTACGCCGCCACCGGCTACCGGGCGAACTAAATCAACACCAGCAGGTCGCCTCAACGGGGGCCGCTGCCGGCCTGGCAGCGGCCCTTATAGCGACTTCGCCAGGAGACGCATCATGAAATACCTCGATCACCTCGAGGAAGCGATCATCACCTTCCTCATGGGGGCGGCAACGCTCATCATCTTCGTTTCCATCGTCCACCGCTATGCGGCCGGCCTGCCGATCCCGGGCATCCAGGACTGGCTGATCAACCTCAACCTGAGCTGGGCCCAGGAGCTCTGCATCTACATGTTCGTCTGGATGGCCAAGTTCGGTGCCGCCTACGGGGTCCGCTCGGGGATCCACGTCGGCGTGGACGTGCTGGTCAACCGGCTCCCCGTCGACTGGCGAAAGAAAGGGGTGGTGATCGCCATCATCTGCGGCGCTCTCTTCACCGGCATCATCGGTACCCTGGGTGCCCGCTTCGTCTGGGAGAACGGCGCGCACTACGCGTTCTTCCACCGGTTCGGGCTTGCGACCGGCGATCTCCCCGAAGGCCCGATCACGCCGGACCTGGAATGGCCGACCTGGGTGGTCTACTCGGCGGTGCCGCTCGGCTCGTACCTCATGTGCTTCCGGTTCCTGCAGGTGGGGTGGCGTTTCCTGAAAACCGGCGAGATGCCGCACCATGACGAAGCGCATGTCGATGGCCTCGAAGAGGAAACCGCGAAAACGTCAGAGCATACGCTTGCCGCAGGAGGTGCAGAACAATGAGTGCAATGGAACAGGCAACCGCAGTACAAGTCATGAGCAAGCCCCGGGCTGCGGCGTGGCTGATCGGCATTGCGGCCGTGCTGGGCGGCGTGGCCATGTACTATGGCAACGTGGGGATCGTTTTCGCCCTGCTGCTGGCGCTGATGCTGACCGGGGTCCCGGTCTCCATCGCCCTGGGCCTCACCGTCCTCACCTTCCTCTACCTGATGACCAACGTGCCGATCGAGGCGGTCGCCTTGAAGCTCTTCACCGGCATCGAGAAGTTCGAGATCATGGCGATCCCGTTCTTCATCCTGGCGGGTAACTTCCTGACCCACGGCGGCGTGGCGAGGAGGATGATCGACTTCGCGACCAGCATGATCGGCCACCTGCACGGAGGCCTGGCCCTGGCCGGCATCCTCGCCTGCGCCATGTTCGCCCTGGTCTGCGGCTCGAGCGTCGCCACCGTGGTCGCCATCGGCTCGATCATCCTGCCGGCCATGGTGCAGCACGGCTACCCGATGAGGTTCGGCGCCGGGGTCATCGTCTGTGCCGGATCACTCGGGATATTGATGCTGCCATCCATCCCGAAGGTCATCTACGCCATCTCGACCAACACATCGATCGGCGCCCTCTTCGTGGCCGGCCTCATTCCCGGCATCCTGCTTACCATCATGCTCTGCGCGGTAACCTGGTACGTCTCCAAGAAGAGGAACTACAAAAGGCTCGAGAAGGCGTCCTGGGGACAGCGGATCACCGCCTTCCGCAGGAGCGTCTGGGGATTGATGCTGGTCGTCATCATCGTCGGCGGCATCTACAGCGGCATCTTCACCGCGACCGAAGCGGCCGCCATGTCCGCCGTCTACGCCTTCTTCATCTCGGTCTTCGTCTACAAGGATCTCTCGATGAGGGACGTGCCGAAGGTCCTTCTCAAGTCGGCCAACCTCTCCGCGATGCTTTTGTACATCATCACCAACGCGGTACTCTTCTCCTTCCTGATGTCCAACGAGAACATCCCGCAGGCCATGGCGGACTGGATCCTCGGCAAGGACCTCGGCGTGGTGACCTTCCTCATCTTCGTGAACCTGGTTCTCCTTTTGGCCGGCAACGTCATGGAGCCGTCGTCGATCATCCTGATCTTCGCCCCGATCCTCTTCCCCGCCGCCGTCCGTCTCGGCATCGATCCGGTCCACTTCGGCATCCTCATCGACGCCAACATGGAAGTAGGCCTCTGCCATCCCCCGGTCGGGCTCAACCTGTATGTCGCCAGCGGCATCTCGAAGTTGAGTATCACGGAATTGACAGTGGCGGTCCTACCATGGCTGATGACCATGGTGGTCTTCCTGATCATCGTGACCTACTGGCCGTCGCTTTCTATCTGGCTCCCGAAGATGATGGGGATGATGTAACCAAGGAAGGTGCGAGATGCCGAACCATCTGCTTATCTATGTCATAGTGGCACTCAACGCGGCGTGCCACCCCTTCCTGATCTGGCGGCTGAGACTGTCCAAGGGAGAGAAATGGGCTCATGCCGCGGCGGCGATAGCCGCGCCGTTACTGGTAATGTCGGTCATGCGCCTGCTTGTTGCAGTAGGAGCGATCCATGCGAGGGTGGCCGAGCAGGGAGGGGCCGAGCGCGCGATCACGACGCTGGCCAGCATCCTTCTCATCGTATCCCCCCTGCTGGCGACCGTTGCCGGGTTCAGCCGCAGCAGAAAATCGGCCCAGGCTATACCCCCATCCTCCCCCCAGCCCACCTCTTGAAGTGGGGGAGAGCTGGCCTAAGCGGACCGAAGCTTGAGGGAAGCCTCGGCATCGGAACGGGGGCCGGCAAAACCAAACAATAAAAAGGGGCCCGGCAATCTGCCGGGCCCCTTTTTGTTTATCCAGAAGGTAACCGCCGTTGTTAGCATATAAGATTACAGGGGTTCTTCGGTAACTTGTTTCCTGATTTTGAAGAATCCGCGTTAATCCGCTAAATCCGCGTCATCCGCGTTCTAATGCTTTTGCCTGGCGTCATCAGTCGGTTTATTTCTTGAGCAGCATCTCCATGAGGCGATAGCCCTCCTCCACCACGACACCGGTCGCGGCGGCAGAGGTCTCGCTGTACCCTTCCACGCCCGCCTTCGCCTGCTGTTCTCCGCTGTAGAGGACGAAGGGAACCGGATCGGAGGTATGGGTCATCAGGGAGACCGGCGTCGGGTGGTCCGGCGCGCAGAGGACGCGGTACTCGCCGTACTGCTTGATCCCCTCGAGGACGGGGCCCACCACGAGCTCGTCGAAGCATTCGATGGCCTTGATCTTGTCGTCGAGTTTGCCGGAGTGGGAGGCCTCGTCCGGCGCTTCCACGTGCACGAAGACGTAGTCGTGATCCTTCAGCGCGGCGACGGCCGCCTCGGCCTTACCCTGGAAGTTGGTGTCAAGGTAGCCGGTGGCGCCGGGGACGTTGATGATGTCGAGCCCGGCGTAGACCCCGATCCCCTTGATCAGGTCGACCGCCGAGATGACCGCGCCGGTCAGCCCGAACTTGTCGGCGAAGCGGTCCATGGCCGGGGCCTTGCCCTGCCCCCACAGCCACATGGAGTTGGCCGGAAGCTCGCCCTTGGCGGCCCGCCGCTTGTATTGCGGATGGTTGTTGAAGATCATCTGCGATGAGTTCATCAGGTAGATGAGCTTGTCGGCCCCCTCCCCGCTCGGGAGGTAGCTGAGAATATCCTGGCCGGTGATGTCGTGGGGAGGAGTCGCCTTGATCTGCTCCTTGCCGCCATGCCAGACCATGAGGTGACGGTAGCTCACGCCGGGATGGAAGGAGAACTCGTCGTCGCCGAGCTGGCGCTGGAGGTCCTCCACCAGTTCGCGGCCGTCGGCGGTGGTGATGTGGCCGGCGGAGTAGTCCTCCATGATGAGGCGGCCGCCGCGGGCATCGAGGGAGACCAGGTTGAGGCGGAAAGCGACATCGTCGGGGCCGAGAGAGACCCCCATGCTGGCAGCCTCGAGCGGAGAGCGGCCGGTATAGCAGGAGGCGGGGTCGTAGCCGAACATGGAGAGGTTGGCCACGTCGCTTCCCGGCGGATAACCGGCCGGCACCGTCTTGGCCAGGCCGAGGACGCCGCGCTGGGCGATGTAATCCATGTTGGGGGTTTTCGCCGCCTGCAGCGGGGTTTTACCGTCCAGGGCCGCTATCTGCTGATCCGACATGCCGTCGCCGAGCAGTACCACGTACTTCATCGAAAGTTCCTCTTTAGCTTGGGAAGTGCATTGCAAGTGCATTGCAATAAAAAATGACCCTACCTATCTAGCAGGGAATGGGGGTGCAGGTCAACCCCATCGTAACCTTAACGGCAATCGCGGGGTGGGCAGCCCCCTGCCCACCATTCCCTTTAAGCTCCGCGTGGACAGGGGGTGCCCATCCCAACCGGATAGGGCGCGGAGGTAAAAGATGGTCCGCGTTTGTTAATGTAAGCCCACCTTTTTTTAATATGGCATCTGCTTTATCTTAAACACGGTCTTGTTTAAAAAAAAGCACGGCTCCTCATCGGTACGGAGTAGCGATTTCAACACCACGCACCCCGCCTTTCGATTTCTCAGCCACGGCTTTCCGTTACGAGACAGGGTAAGGGCCCGAGAGATGCCGGTTATTTACTCACCCACCCCTTCAAAAGGACCGGCATGCCCGCTTCGGTTAGAACAGACTCCTGCTCGCATTAATGTAGGCAGGTGATTTACATAAACATGATCAGCTTTTGTAAAAACCCGACCTTCTATTAATAAAAGCGACGTTGCTTTTCCTTAAGTGACACCGGCTATGGCTTAAGTAAAGCCATCATTAACTTTTCACCCCCGCGGATGGAACTCTGCGTGGAGCCGCTTGAGCCTTTCCCGGGTCACATGGGTGTAGATCTGCGTCGAGGAAAGGTCGGCGTGCCCAAGCATTATCTGCACGCTGCGAAGGTCGGCCCCGTTTTCCAGCAGATGGGTGGCGAACGAGTGCCGCAGCGTGTGGGGCGAGATGTTCTTCACGATCCCCGACTGCAGCGCCCTCTTCTTGACGATGTTCCAGAACGACTGCCGGGTCATTCCATCTCCCAGCCTGGTCAGAAACAAAAGCGGGGAGGTCCCCTCCTTCAAGAGATCCTCCCGGGCCTCCACGAGGTAGCGGCTGACCGCCCGGCAGGCGCTGTCCCCCATGGGAACCAGCCTCTCCTTCTCCCCCTTGCCGATGGTCATCAGGTATCCGGCGGAGAGGTTCACGTCCGAAAGTTTCAATCCCACCAGCTCGGAAACCCTGAGCCCCGTCGCGTAGAGAAGCTCCAGCATCGCCTTGTCCCGCAATTCGCCCGCCCCGGTTTCGAGCGGCGAGCAGAGGAGCGCCTCCACTTCCCGGCCGCTCAGCACGGTGGGAAGCTTGTGCACCCCCTTGGGGGCCTCGATGATGGAGGTCGGGTTGCTGTCGCAGTACCCTTCGGTGACCAGGAAGCGGTGGAACATGCGGAGAGCGGAGAGCGCGCGGGCGCGGCTGCGGGGGGCGATACCCTCGTCTTTGAGCCGGGCGAGGTAGGAAGCGATGTCGGTGGGGGTGACGCCGCCGGGGGATCTCCCCTCCCCGAGGAAGCGGAGGTAGCGGGCCAGGTCCCGGCCGTAGGAGGCCACCGTGTTGGCGGCGGCCCCCTTCTCGACCAGGAGGTAATTCAGAAAGAGATCGACAAAAGAGTCCACTAGTCCTTGTCGATGGCGGCTAAGAGCTCGCGCCGGATCTCCTCGAGCTTGCCCGGATCGGTGATCTTCTGCCCGAAGATGTCTTTGACGTAGAAGGTGTCGGCGACCTGGTCGACCTTGGTGGAGATCTTGGAGACGCCGATGTAGAGGCCGAGCCGGGTCAGGGTACTGGTGATGTTGTAGAGGAGCCCGACCTTGTCGTGGGCGTAGATGTCGATGACCGTGTAGTCCGTCGACACCTCGTTGTCGATCTCCACCCGGGCGGGCTGGGTCGGCTTGGCCTTCTCGGTGAGGATGCTCGGCCGGTGGCGTTTGGCCACCAGCGCGCCCACCCGTACTTTCCCCTGCAGCACCTGGGCGAGGTCCGATTCGAAGCGCGCCCAGCGGCTCTCCTCGGTGATGACGAACCCCTGCGGAGAGTTGACCTGGAGGATGTCGAGTACCTTCTCGTTGGTGTTGGTGTGGATCTGCGCCCCGAGGATGTTCATCCCGTTGGCCGCCATCACCCCGGTGATCATCGAGAAGAGCCCCGGGATGTCGTAGGTGCAGACCGTGCAGGTCGTGTATCCGCTGGAGACCTCGTGGGCGATCTTGACCTGCAAGAGCAGCTCGCCGCGCAGGTTGAGCAGGATCCTCAAATGTCCGGCGATGATGTCCGGCTTGTAGGAGAGCAGGTGCCGGGTGGAGAGTGCCTGCAGCTCGTCCTTGATGAGCTGGTGCGGGAAGTCGTCGGCCAAAAGGTCGAAGACCGCCCTCTTCACCCGCTTCACCCGGTCGCCGGAGGCCTCCAGCTTGAAGTCCCCCCGCTCGAGCACGGTGAAGGCCTTCTCGTAGAGCTCCTGGAGCAAAAGCGCCTTCCACTCGGTCCAGACGTCGGGCCCCACCGCCTTGATGTCCGCGTAGGTCAGGAGGTAGAGCATCTTCAGGTTCTCGCTCTTCTCCATCTGGCGGGCGAACTGGATGATCATCCGCTCGTCGTGCAGGTCGCGGCGCTGGGCGATGTGGGCCATCAGGAGGTGGTGGCGGACCAGGAACTGCAGCCGCTCGGCGTCCTCCTTGATGAGCCCCATGCGGCGGGCGATGGTCTTGCTGAGCTCGGCCCCGATCTCCGCGTGGCCGCCCCCCGACCCCTTCCCGATGTCGTGCAGCATGACGGCCAGAAGGAGCAGGTAGCGCTTGTCGATCTCCAGGGAGAGCTGGGTCAAAAGCGGCAGGTCGTCCCGATGATCGCCGCGCCAAAGCTTGGTGATCTCCTCGACGGCGAACAGGGTGTGGGTGTCGACCGTGTAGATATGGTAGACGTCGTGCTGGACCTTGCAGTAGATCCTTTCGAACTCGGGGATGAAGCGGTTCAAAAAGCCCAAGTGGTGCATCTGCTGGAGGGTCTCGGCCACCAGCTTCTCGGACTGCAGGATGTTGACGAAGGAGGCGTTGGCCTCTTTCGAGCGGCGGACCTTGTCGTTGACGAGGTCGAGGTTCTCACGGATCAGCCGCTTGGTGTTGATGTTGAGGTTGACCCCCTGCTTCTGGGCGTACTCGAAAATCTTCACGAGCCGGACCGGGTCCTTCTCGATCACCGACTCGTCCGGCACCACCAGCTCGCCCCGCATCACGTAGAAGCCATCTCCCACCGGGCGGCGGGTGAAGTAGCCGAGAATCTTACTCTTGCTGTCTTCGCGGCGGCTGCATTTGGTGATTAAAAGCGAGCAGAAGTGCTCGACGTGGTTGGCGTGCAGGTAGAAGTCCTGCATGAACTGCTCGACCGCCAGCGTCTTCCCCTTGTCGTGGTAGCCAAAAAAGCGCGCCACCGAGATCTGGTTGTCGAAGGTGAGCTGGTCGTTCTTCCTCCCCGCCGCGTAGTGGAGCTCGTTGCGGATCCGCCAGATGTAGGAGAGGGAGTCGTAGTAGACCTTGAGCTCGTCCTCGGAGAGGACCCCCTTGGTGATCAGCTCCTTGGGCTCGTCCACCTTGTACTTGATCTTGGCGATCCACATGGCGGTGTGGAGGTCGCGCAGGCATCCCTCCCCTTCCTTGAGGTTCGGTTCCAGGATGTAGACACTGGAGCCGTACTTCTCCCGCCTCTTCTTGAGCTCCTCGACCTTCTCCGTGATGAAGGCGTCGCTTCTCTTGGCGAGCACCTGGCTCACCATGACCTTCTTAAGCTCGGCGAAAAGGGACTGGCTCCCGGTCAGAAGCCGCGCGTCCAGAAGGGCGGTCTTCACCGTGGTGTCGTTGTTGGCCATCTCGACGCAGTCGGTCAAGTTACGCACCGAGTACCCGACGTCCAGCCTCAGGTCCCACAGGAAGTACAAGAGGCGGTTGGCGATCTCCTCCACCCTTTTGACGTCCTTGCCGGAATAAAGGAACATCAGGTCGAGGTCGGAGTAGGGGTTCAACTCCATGCGGCCGTAGCCCCCCACCGCCACCAGGGCGAGCTCCCCCACCTTCCCGATGTGCAGGTCTTCGGAAAGGGCGGTGAAGAGGGTGGTGACGAGGTCGTCGGTCATGGCGGTGATGGAATCCACCACGTCCTTGCCGCTCTCCCCCTCCCGGTGCTCGCGCTTGGACTCCTCACGGAAATGCTCCAGGAACTCACGGGCGGCGGCCAGGTAGGCACCCCGCTTCTCCTCGAAAGTATGGGAGGCCCCCATGAGCGACTGGGGGAGGTATCCTTTTATGTTCAGACGGCGCATTTACTCTTCCTTGGCAATCCTTACCACCTGGAGCACACCCGGGAACGCCTGGATGTCGGCCTCAGGCAGGTTCTCCGTGTCGCCGATGACACCGATGATGACCCGGTTGGCGCCGGTAGACTGGTGAATGTCATACCCGCGTTCGATGAGGTAAGCCTTGATTCTCTCCTGGGCTTCGGTGTCCGCTCCCTTGCGCATCACTATCAGCACGATTCACTCCTCTCGGATTTTCCGCCGGGGCAGATACGGCAAAGCCGGCTTGGGCATGGCCCCGGCCGGCCTCGTTGCCTGACTCCCTGCGGTCATCTTCTGTACGCCGGGAGAAAGCCTTCCGGCAGTTATAATTTCGAAATTCGCGTTCAGCCTACTCGGTCAACCCTTCCCTCCCCTTCACGGGGAAGGCTGGGGTGAGGATGGGGGGCGCTTGTTCCCCGAAGCTCAGCGCTCCCCGGCGGTCATGATCCTCTCCAGGCGGCGGGATTCGTCCACCACCCTCTCGAAGAGACGGACGATGGCCTCGTCGTCCAGGGGGCCGGGGTTCTCCTGGGTCATCCGGTTGAAGATCCGTTTCTCGCGGGCCGGGTCGTATACCGGAAGCCCCAGCCCCTTCTTGATCTCTCCGATCCTCAGGGCCAGCGAGGCCCGCTCGTTGAAGATCCGCAACAGTTCGCTGTCCAGCCGGTCGATGTTATCCCTGATCTCGTCTATGGTCATCGGCGCCTCAGAACTGCTTCTTGATGATGGTGTCACGCTTCCAGTTGACGTCGTCCAGTTGCGGGTAGTCGATGTTGTAGTTGAGGCCGCGGGACTCCTTGCGCATCTGCGCGCAGGAGACGATCAGCTTGGCGACGGTGGCGATGTTCCTCAATTCGATCAGGTCGGAGGTCACGATGAAGTTCCAGTAGTACTCCTCGATCTCGTCCTGGATCAGGTCGATGCGGCGCATGGCCCGGGCGAGCCTCTTGTCGGAGCGGACGATGCCGACGTAGTTCCACATGAAGCGCCTGATCTCGTCCCAGTTCTGGGAGACCACCACCATCTCGTCGGAGTTGGTGGCGGTGCCGGCATCCCACTCGGGGAAGACCGGGGCGGAGAAATCGCTGTTCTTCAGGGTCTCCACCGCGTGCTTGAAGGCGCGGCCGGCGTAGACGGCGGCCTCGAGGAGCGAGTTGGAGGCCAGACGGTTGCCGCCGTGCAGGCCGGTGAAGGCGACCTCGCCGATGGCGTAGAGGTGCTTCACGTCGGTCTCGGCGTTGGTATCCACCGCCACCCCGCCGCAGAGGTAGTGGGCGGCGGGAACAACCGGGATCATGTCGCGGGTCATGTCGATGCCGAACTCGAGGCAGGTCTGGTAGATGTTGGGGAAACGGCCGGTGATGTAGGAGGCGTCCCGGTGGGTGATGTCGAGGTAGACGCAGTCGTCGCCGTGGGTCTTCATCTCGTTGTCGATGGCGCGGGCCACGATGTCGCGCGGCGCCAGGTCCTTCAGCTTGTGGTAGCGCTCCATGAAGGCGGTGCCGTCGCGGCGCCTGAGGATCGCCCCCTCACCCCTCACCGCCTCGGAGATCAGGAAGGAACGGGCGTGGGGATGGTAGAGGGTGGTCGGATGGAACTGCATGAACTCCATGTTGGAGATGGTGGCGCCCGCGCGGTAGGCCATGGCGACGCCGTCGCCGGTGGCGACGTCGGGGTTGCAGGTGTAGAGGTACACCTTGCCCGCCCCGCCGGAGGCTAAGAGCGTGATGCGGGCGGCGAAGGATTTCACCGCGCCGGTCTGCTTGTCGAGCACGTGGGCCCCGAGGCAGCGGTTGACCGCCACGGGGCTCTTCTTAAGCTTCGCCTCGGTGACCAGGTCGATGGCTATGTGGTTCTCGTAGATGGTGATGTTGGGGTGCCCCTTGACCACCTCCACCAGGGCGCGCTCGATCTCGCGGCCGGTGACGTCCTCGGCGTGGAGGATGCGGCGGGCGGAGTGCCCACCCTCCCGGGTCAGGTCGTAGACCCCGCCGTTCTTGGTGAACTGCACCCCCCACTCGATGAGGCTCGCGATGACGCCGGGCCCCTCCTCGACCACCATGCGGACCACGTCCTCATGGCAGATGCCGGCACCCGCCACCAGGGTATCCTGGACGTGGGCGTCGAAAGAGTCCTCGGCGCTGGAGACGGTGGCGATCCCCCCTTGCGCGTAGTTGGTGGCCGATTCCGATATATCTTTCTTGGTGACCACAGCGACCGTGCCGTAGGCGGCGGCCTGCAGGGCGAAGGAGAGCCCGGCGATACCGCTGCCGATCACCAGAAAATCACTTTGCACCTTCATTTTTTCCCCCGGGCGGAGCTTTGGAATGCGGAGTACTATCCGGAAAACCAGCGGATTATTGACCCCCGGGGTACTTTTGTCAAGCCTTTTGGCAGGTTAGGTCACCTGGTCATATATTAGGCCTTGAATTCTAATGGTTATTGTTCTATATCTTTTCAGTGCGTTTTTTTTCCCCATTTAGCCAAGGAAGGTCACGCGCTTGAAGCGATACGTCATCCTTTTCGCCCTCGTGGCGCTGGCCCCCGCGGCAGTCACTATACCTGCCCCCGCCCGCGCGGATATCTACCGGTACGAGGACCCCGACGGCACCCTTCATTTCACCGATGCGCCCACCGACAAGCGGTTCAAGATTTTCATGCGGGACATCAAGAAGGACAAGAAGCTCCGGACGGCCTTCAAGCTGCCGGGGTACGCGAGGAATCCCGCCGAGTTCGAGCCGATCATCGCCGCCTGCTCCAGGAAATACGGGGTGGACGTCGCGCTGGTCAAGGCGGTGATCCATGCCGAGTCCGGGTACAACCCGAACGCGGTCTCGTCCAAGGGGGCGCAGGGGCTCATGCAGCTGATGCCCAAGACCGCCCAGGGACTCAAGGTGGCCGACATGATGAATCCTTCCGACAACATCCAGGGGGGGGTGCGCTACCTGAGGTTTCTTTTGGACACCTTCCGGGGGGACGAATCGCTGGCCCTGGCGGCCTACAACTCCGGACTGGGGAACGTAGCCAAGTACGGCGGGATTCCCCCCTTCCAGGAAACCAGAAACTACGTGGCCAAGGTACTGAGCTACCGGAATACCTACCGCTAGAAGGATTGCATGCAGAAATCCAACCACGGGACCATACTTAACCTCCCCAACATCCTGACCATGCTGAGAATCGCGGCCATCCCGGTTCTCTGCGTGCTGCTGCTCTCCCCGGACCGCCGTCCCTGCTTTTGGGCCGCGGCGCTCTTTGCCGCCGCCTCGGTGACCGACTGGCTGGACGGCTACCTGGCCCGCAAGATGGAGATCGTCACCGTCTTCGGCAAGTTCCTCGACCCGATCGCGGACAAACTGATCGTGATGGCGGCCCTCATCATGATCCTCCCCTACGACCGGGTTCCGGCCTGGATGGTGCTGGTCATCCTCGGGCGCGAGATCATCATCACCGGCCTGAGGGGGATTGCCTCCACCGAAGGGATCGTGATACCCGCGAGCAACCTCGGCAAGTTCAAGACGATCTTTCAGCTAGTGGCCATTATCGGGCTGCTGCTGCATTACGACTACCGCTGGTTCTTCTCCGTCGACCACCCCCTCCTCGTAGTGAACATGCACCATGTCGGAATGTTCTATCTGTGGATAGCAACAGTGATCACTATCTGGTCGGGAGTCGACTACTTGAATAAGTTCGTGAAGGTCATCGCCCGTTAGCAAAATTTCCCATTGACAAAAGAATGGATTCACGATATACATTCACCTCCTTTCGTTGATTAAGGCGGCGTGGCCAAGTGGTAAGGCAAAGGACTGCAAATCCTTCATTCCCCGGTTCAAATCCGGGCGCCGCCTCCAGAAACATCAAGGGGTTAGCTTAAAGCTAGCCCCTTTTTTCGTCGTAACGGGTTTCCCCGATTTTTTAGGAATGCTTAATTATACCACATGATGAATTGTTCCTCGGCAAGGGGAACGACGTAGAATCGCAAAGATGGGGACGGCGCCGGCGGGTGTCGTCCCCTTTTTCGTGGCGAAAACAGGGAGCGTCAGCGGCCCGAAGGGAGGTGGCGAAGGGCCAGGCGGGGGCGATTGATTGGGTACCGGAGCTAGCGCAGCGGCAGCTCGCCGCTGAATACGGCGTGGGCACCGTCGATGACGTACTGGGCGGCAATGAAGGCGAGCAGGAGGCCGGCGATCCTGGTCACGATCCGCATGCCGAGGGCACCGACGGTCCGGGCCAGTTCGTCGGCCCAGAAAAAAAAGACGAAGGTGACGGCGAAGACGACGGCCGCCCCGGTCGCCAGCACCAGGATGGAAAGGGGATCGCCCGCCCGTGCGGCGAAGATGAGGGTGGTGGCGATGGCACCGGGACCGGCCAGCAAAGGGATGGCGAGCGGGGTCACCGAGACGTCTTCCTTTTCCTCGGCCAGACGTTCCTCGCGGCTGCTGGTACCGGTTCCGGTCGCGTGGCCGTGCAGAAGCTCCAGGGAGATCAGGAAGAGGAGGATGCCGCCGCAGAGGCGGACCGCGGAGGTCTTGATGCCGAAGTAACCGAGGAGGTAGGGACCGGCGACCAGGAAGAAGACGATGACCACGAAGGCGATGAGGCAGCTCCGCCACGCGGTGGTGCGGCGCTCGGCCCGGCTCTTGTTGGGGGTGATGGCGAGGAAGATCGGGATGCCCGCCAGGGGATCGACGATGATGAAGAGCTGGACCACGAAGACGATCAGCAGCTCGGAGTAACCGCCCATGCCACCTCCTTCCCGGATGAAGCCCGGCAGGCGATGAATGCCCTTTGCGGAGGCATCACGCCTCTCATTATTCTACCACCGGGGAGGAGCAGGGAGGCCCTGCCCTTTCTATGCATCTCTTCTTTACCCTCTCCCCTCGCCCCACTGGGGGAGAGGGGAGAGGGTGAGGGCAAAGCTCCGACGAAAATCTCCTTCACCCGGCCTTCGGCCACCCTCTCCCCTGAAGGGGAGAGGGTGATGATGATTAACCCCTCCCCCAGAAGGGGGAGGGGTGGCGAGTCATGTGAAGTACGAGGAGGGGCTACGGGTGGGCGTGGTTGATGGAGAGCTTCTTCATCATGTCGTAGAGGGTCGGGCGGCTCACGCCGAGCTCCTCGGCGGCCTTGAGGATGTTCCCCGACTGCCGCTCCATGGCCGAGAGGATCATCTCCCGCTCCATCCGTTCCCGGGCCTCCCGCAGGGAGAGCCGTTCCGGACGGGCCTCCAGGGCGGCGGAGGTGTCGGTGTCGCAGCCCAGGTCCGAAGGGGAGATGGCGCCCCCCTCGCACATGATCACCGCGCGCTGCACGCGGTTTCTGAGCTCGCGCACGTTCCCCGGCCAGTGGTAGCGCTTCATGAAGGCGGCGGCGGTCGCGCTGAAGCGGGAGACCTTCTTCTTGTTCTCCTTGGCGTAGAACTTCAGGAAGTTCTCGGCCAAAAGGAGCACGTCGTCGCCCCGCTCCCTCAGGGGGGGAAGCTTGATATTGATGACCCCGATCCGGTAGTAGAGATCCTCCCGGAAACGCCCCTCGGAGATGGCCCTGTCGATGTCGACGTTGGTGGCGCAGGTGGTACGGGCGTCGATGGAGATGTTCTCCCTCCCCCCTACCCTCTGGATGGTCCCCTCCTGCAGGAAGCGAAGGAGCTTCACCTGGAGGCCGACCGGGAGCTCGCCGATCTCGTCCAGGAACAGGGTGCCGCGGTGGGCGTACTGCAGTTTCCCCTGCACGGTGATGTGGGCGCCGGTGAAGGCCCCCCGCTCGTGCCCGAAGAGCTCGCTCTCCAGGAGGTT
The DNA here is from genome assembly GCF_054784495.1 of Geomonas sp. Red276. Lineage (NCBI taxonomy): Bacteria > Pseudomonadati > Thermodesulfobacteriota > Desulfuromonadia > Geobacterales > Geobacteraceae > Geomonas > Geomonas sp. Red276. Next base: position 16,146 of record NZ_BLXW01000025.1, on the reverse strand, counting down.
CTCGGGGATGGCCCCGCAGTTGATGGCGACCATCGGCCCCTTGCGGCGCAGGCTCGCCTGGTGGATCGCCCCGGCCACCAGCTCCTTGCCGGTCCCGCTCTCCCCGGTGATCAGCACCGGCGCGTTGGAGGAGGCGACCTTGTTGATGGTGGTGAAGACGGCCTGCATCTCCGGGCAGCTCCCGACCATCCCCCAATGCTCGCCCGCATCGGCAGCACTCCCGTCCCCGCCCGACTCCTGCGCGAGCCCCGCCAGGTGGAAGGCGCGGGCCACCATCACCTTGAGGTCGGCCAGGACCGGCGGCTTGTAGTAGAAGTCGGAGGCCCCCATCCTGAGCGCCCGCAGGGCGTTCTCCCGGTCGTTGTTGCCGGTCAGCATGATCACCTTGGCGGCCGGATTGACCTCCATGATCTCCTCGAGGCAGCGGAACCCCTCCTCGGAGGTGTCGGGGCTTGGCGGGAGGCCGAGATCGAGGAGCACCACGCCGGGGCGCTCGGCGCGGAACATGGCCGACGCCTCGCGGGCATCGGCGGCCACCACCACCTTGTATTCGCTTCCCAGCCCCCACTTGAGCTGGCGCCTGATATCCTCGTTGTCATCCACGATCAAGATCTTCTGCACGACTCCCTCCTTCATCAAGCGGCATGGACCATGACACCGGCCGCATCAAGCTCCAGCGGCGGAAGCCAGACGGTGAATTCGGTTCCCACCCCCTCCACGCTGGAGACCTCAAGCCTCCCTCCATGGGCCGCCACGATCTGGCGGCACTGGTACATCCCGATCCCGAGCCCCTTGAGCTTGGTGCTGCGAAACGGGGTGAAGAGCTCACTTCTGATAAAGCGCGGCGACATGCCGCAGCCGCGGTCGATCACCTTGATGTACGGGGCCCCGTCATGCCCCACCTCGGCGGTGATGGGGGCCCCCCTCTCGGAGGCCTCGATCCCGTTCAGGAAGAGATTCAACAGCACCTTCTGGAGCTCCTCCTCGTCCGCCATGGCGCTGTGGCGTTCGCCGGTAACCGAGATGGAGCCCTGCACGAGGCTGGCGCTGCGCTCCACCAGGGCCAAGAGATCCACCGGCCGCAGGCGGTAGAACTCCATCTCCTCGAGGTTGCTGAGCCTCCCGATCAGGTCCTGCATCTTCTGGGAGGTCCTTCCCAGGCTCTCCAGCATGTCGCGCTGGAAGTCGGGGTTGTCGATGTGATCGCCGGCGTTGTCGACGATGAGCGAGACCGTCGAGGCCAGGTTCTTCAGGTCGTGAATCACGAAGGTGGCGAGGCTCCCCGCCGCCTCCATGGCCCGGGCCTGGGTGAGCTGCTCGGAGAGCCGCTGCTGCTGGATCGAGATGGAGACCTGGCGGCCGATGGCCTTCATCAGGTCGAAATCCTCGTAGCGGTAGCGCTCGTCGGGGACCATCCGTTCGCCCAGCGCGATGAACCCGATCAGCCTCTCACCCTCGAAGAGCGGGATCACGAACGAGATCCGGTGCCGGTCGATGAAGCTCCGGTTGGCGGCCAGGATCTCCGGGTTGTCGTCGCCGCTGTAGAAGACCCACCTTTTACCGCGCAGGAAGGCGAGGAGCGGGTTGTCGTCGGCCAGGGCCTCCTCGGCACCCTCCAGGTCGAGGACCCCGGTGGCGCAGAACCATCCGCACCCTTCCTGGTGGAGGTAGATGGCTCCCCCCCGGACCCCGAAGATCTCGCAGTAGGCCGAGAGGATCCGCTTGAGGAGATCTTCGCCGGAACCGGCGGTCGCCAGCCGTTCGGTGATGGCGAGCCACTGGGTCCGGTAGTCGTACTTGCTCTGGTAGAAGTTCTTGTGCAAAAAGACCTTCACTTCCCGCTTGAGCCGGTTGGAAAGGAGCACGAGGAGGAGCAGCATCCCCGAGATGAACCCCAGCGCCATGGTCAGCACCCGCGGGAACTGGTCCCCGAAGTAGCGAAGCCCCTCCCCCAGGGCACCGAGCAGGACCAGGTAGCCGACCACCGCGGCCAGGGCCGCCGAACGCAGGAGTATCCGCTGGGAAACCCGGATCTTCACCGCCCCGCGCCTCTCCGCGCGCGAGTAGAGCACGAGCCCCGCCCCCAGCATGAAAAGCAGGGCGCGCAGCGGCACGAGCTCCATGTTGAGCGTCCGCTGGAGCAGGGCGTTGCTGTAGTAAAAGACCAGCACCGCCAGCATCGAGCCGAGCGCCACGATGTCGAGCTTGACCCGCCAGAGCGCATCCGGGGAGGCGTGCAGCAGGGTCGATTCGAAATTCATCAGGGCGGCCACCAAAAAGACCAGGATGGCCACGTAGAAAAGGTATCCCCGGTCGGTCAGGAAGAGGATCCGTTCGGCCGGGAAATCGGGGGCGTAGTAGAGCTCCTGGGGGGCGAGGACGACCGGGACCAGCAGCAAGAGGCCCGAGAGCGCGAAAAGCCCCCACCCCCACCTGCCGACCCCCTTGACCCCGCCCTCGCGGCCGTAGCTCAGGCTCAGAAGGAGCCAGAGGGCCGGGGTCACCGCCTCGATGTAGAGGACCGACTGGCGGCAGGGGCCTCCGCTGTCCACCCCGGTGACGGCGCAGAGGTCCCCCAGCTCCAGCAGGGCGGCCGACGCCAGGGTGGCAACGAGGAGCCAGCGCGAGCCGCGCCGCTGCGGCTTAAAGATGAGCCTCAGCACGGACAACGACAGCATGGCCACGGCGATCAGCGAAATCGTCATACCGTTTCTCCGCAGGGCGGCGCGCCGCAACCGGCGCGGCGCGGGGGAGCTAGAGGGACCAGCACCTGATGCCGGCCTCGGCAAGCTGAGGCCGGTCGTACACCCCTTTCACGTCGATCAGCACCGGGTTGTCGCCCATGAGCGCCTTGAGGTCGGCGGGGCGGTACTCCCGGTACTCGCGGTGGGCCACCGCGGCGACCACCGCCACCGCCGGCTTGAGGGCCTGGCGGGGGACCAGGGTCACCCCGTACTCGTGGACCGCCTCGGCAGGGTCGGCCAGGGGATCAGTCACCTGGACATCCATGCCGTAGTCCTCGAGCTCGTGGACGATGTCGGCGACCTTGGAGTTCCTGAGGTCGGGGCAGTCCTCCTTGAAGGTGAGCCCGAGCACGGTGACGCGGGCGCCCAAGACCGGATGCCCCGCCTTGATCACCTCCTTCACCGCCCGCTGGGCGATGAATTTCCCCATGCCGTCGTTGATGCGGCGGCCGGCCAGGATCACCTGCGGGATGTACCCCGACTTCTCCGCCTTGTGGGTCAGGTAGTACGGGTCGACACCGATGCAGTGCCCCCCGACCAGCCCGGGGGTGAACTTCAGAAAGTTCCACTTGCTGGCGGCGGCCGCCAGGACTTCCTTGGTCTCGATACCGAGGCGGTCGAAGATCACCGCCAGCTCGTTCATGAGGGCGATGTTGAGGTCGCGCTGGGTGTTCTCGATGACCTTGGCAGCCTCGGCCACCTTGATGGTGGGGGCCCGGTGCACCCCGGCGGTGACCACCGAGCCGTAGACCTCGGCGACCACGTCTAGGGTGCGGGGGTCCTGCCCGGAGACCACCTTCTTGATCTTCGTGAAGGTGTGCTCCTTGTCGCCGGGGTTGATGCGCTCCGGGCTGTAGCCGACGGTGAAGTCGACCCCCCCCTTGAGCCCCGAGACGAGCTCCAGGATCGGGAGGCACTCCTCCTCGGTCACCCCGGGGTAGACGGTGGACTCGTAGACCACGATGTCGCCAGGCTTCAGGGCCGCCCCCACCGATTCGCTCGCGCGGTACATGAGCGAGAGGTCCGGCTGGTTGGCCTTGTCGATCGGGGTCGGGACGGCGACGATGTGGAAATCGGCCTTGCGCAGCACCTCGGTGGAATCGGTGTAGAGGATGTCGGCCGCCCGCAGCTCCTCGGCGGAGACCTCCCCGGTGCGGTCGAAGCCGTCGCTCAACTCGGAGATCCTGGTCCGGTTGATATCGAAGCCGATGGTCTTATGCTTTTTGCCGAAAGCCACCGCAACTGGCAGGCCGACGTAACCAAGCCCGATGACTGAAATGACGCGATTGGTATCCATGAAAACCTCCGGTGTGGCCCCTCTGGGGGCACGGGATTTGAGAACGGTAAAAACGGCCGGCCGCCGGTGCGGGCGGCTTTTAGCAAGAGGCTAACTCGGGAGAAACCCCCGTATCTGCGGGAGGAAGTCCCCGACGAACTCCTTGGCGATCTCCCCCGCCCTCGACTCCCCGCCGGCGTCCGGAAAGGGGACCGAGATCCGGATGAAGGAGGCGTCGCGGCGGTTACGCAACAGCGAGTTGGCGATTTCGGCGGCCTTGAGGGAGAATTCCTCCGAGACGGTCACCCCGCCCACCTGGTACCAGTAGAGAAACAGCTCGCGGTTGTCCCCCTTCTGGTAGACCGCGCGCACGAGGTTAAGCTTCTCGCCGGCCGCGGCCAGTTCGGTCCGCACGGTGGAGAGGGTGAGCCACCCGCTCCCCGGCAGGCAGTGCTTGGGTGAGTGGATCTCCCCGCTCCCCTTCCCCCCGTCGTGATAGCCGATGTAGAGTTCGACCCTCTCTCCCCGCTCGTTCACGTACTGCCGCATCAGCACATCCGAGGCCTGCAGTACCGCCAGCACCCGGTCCGAGAGGTGCGACTCCCCCGCCATCCGCCAGCGGCTCACCGTGGAGGGAAAGAGATCGAGCGGCTTCTTGATGGGGACCTGCTCCGTGCCGTGAAACTGGAGGTAGCAGCCGGCCGCCACAAGGAGGAGGTACACCGCCGCGAAGTGCCGCTTCTTCAGCATGGCCCCTCCTTCTTCCGCGACAGGAGCGCTCCCAGGGCGACCAGGAGGGCGGCCGCCGCCATGAAAACCACCAGGCCGGCAAATTCATGGAAAAAGCCTTCCGCCGCCCGCGCCCCCCAGTACTGGGCCAGCAGCCCGGTGCCGATCACCCGCAGGGCGTTGGTGAAGACGGCGATGGGGACCGCGGCGATCACCAGCGCCACCCGTCTCCCGGCCGAAAGCTTAAGGAAAAAGGCGCAGGCGACCGCCAGGGCCAAAAGCGAGATGAGCGAGCGGATCCCGCTGCAGGCGTCGGCCACCTCCAGGGTGGTGAGCGGCAGCTGGATCACGTTTCCCTCCCGCAGCACGACCACACCGGCCAGTTGGAGGAAGGCGATGGAGACCCTGGTGACAAAGAGCTTGAGAGGGAAGGCGACCGCGTCGTAAACGAGGTACGGGAGGGGGACCATGAACAGCAGGTAGGCAAGCGGCAACAGCATCAGCCGGAAAAGCCCCCTGCCAAAGAAGAAGAGCGTGATTCCCCCCAGGGCCACCACCAGGGAACTCCTCATGGTGAAGAGTTCCATACCGAGCCGGCCCACCACCAGTTGCAGCATGGCAAAGATCAAAAGGAGCAGTCCCGGCCACCACGGCTTGACCACGGTGGCGGCCACCAGCCGGCGGCGTTCCCAGACGAAGAAGCCGGCCACCAGCGGGACGAGAAAACCGTGCGAGTAGTTGGCGTCATCGTACCACTGGCGGGCCATGTCCGGCACCACCTTGGCGTAGACGGCCATCAAAAGCAGCAGCGTGAAGAGAAAGGCGAGTCGATTCTGCCGGAAAGATTCATCAAACGTCACGCCGCGGCCCTCACTCTAATTAGACCACACCTGAACAGGTTTAAATTAAACATTTACCATCTTTTCCTGTCAAGTCAGAAATGCAGCACCGGACATTTTTTGTCACCCGGTCCGATCGCCCACCCACACCGACCGGTCTTTTAATTATAACAGCCACACCATACTGACGGACCGAGATTACTAATTAACGCCGAAATAGCCACTTACCCATGAGGGCGCCGGGGTCGTGTAAAGTATAGCGGCATTTTGTCGGATGTCCTTACATTGATGAAAAAATTTTTTCCCACTGATGGCGCCCATTTACGAGTAAAAACTACTTAATTAGCATATGGCATCTTTTTTGCTCATTATTTGCCGGGCCACTGCGTCCCGAGTTCCGGTTCACCCGCCCCGGAGGCCGGCGCCCCCTTCCCACCCTGCCCAAGAAGCCCGTTGTAAAATAATCCGACGCCGGCCGAACAGACCGGAACCAGGGAGACCCCAATGACCGAGACTTTGGAACGGCATCACATCGGCTGCAAGTCTATCAAGAACATCCCCTTCTTCGCGGACTTGAGAAACGAGGAGATCGAAAACGTCGAGAAGCTGTTCGTGAAGAAGGAGTACGCCAAGGACCAGGTGGTGCTCCTGGAGGAGGACACCAGCAAGTGCATGTACCTCATCTACTCCGGAAAGGTGCGGGTGGTCAAGCACAACGAGGAGGGAAGGGAGCAGATCATCTCCATCCACCGCAGAAACGAGTTCTTCGGCGAGATGTCGCTCTTGGACGGCAAGACCAATCCCGCCACGGTCATCGCCCACGAGGACGCCGTGATCGGCTTTCTCGCCAAGGAGGATTTCGAGGCCTACCTCTTAAGCAACGCCCGCTTTCAGCGCAAGATCATCGACCTCCTCTGCCGCAGGCTCCGCGACTCCTGGGAGATGATCAAGATCGTGAGCTTCAACGCGGAGAACGCCCAGGACCGGGTGATGTCCCTTCTCGAGAGGCTCGCCGAACTCTACGGGGTCAAGGACCAGCGCGGCGTCATCATCGACGTCAAACTCACCCACCAGCAGATGGCCAACTTCGCCTCGGTCACCCGCGAGACCATGAGCCGCGTCCTCAAAAACCTCGTGAAGGAGAACCTGATCGCCATCATCGACAACAAGACGGTGGTGCTCAGCAAATCGTTCTTCACCACGAGGGACAAACGTCCCTTTCAACCCATTACCGTCGAGTACTGAGCCTCCCCTCCCCTCCCCCGGCCCGCGACCGGCCGGCCGGGCCAAGCGGCGTCGTTCCAGGGCCTCCCGCCGCAGATCGTCCACCACCAAATAAAAAGGGGCCGGCTGACCAGCCGGCCCCTTTGACGTTCACGACAGCGGCGTCTCTCTAAGGTGTACGGATCTCCACCGCGGCCAGGTTCCACATGTTACCGGTGGGGGCGGTGTCGTTGATGGTGACCGCCGTCCCGGACGAGGCGATGGCGCTCGTCTGGCGCTGCACCCAGTAGGCGTCCCAGGTGCCGCTGGAGAGGAACTGGTGCACCATGGTCTGGTTGGCGCCCACCGTCCGGGAGGTGTAGCTCGTCCAGTCGTTGCCGACCCCGAAGACCCAGGAGTTGGCCCTGGTGGTAGTGAGGGAGACCGACGGGGCGCTCGCCGAGGCGCCGCCGGTGGCGACCGCACCGATGGCGCTCGCCCCCGAAGCGGTGCCGGTCAGCGCCACCACCGTGATGGAGCGGGACGATACGCTCTGGTTCAAGGTGGCGGTGACCGTGCCGGTCAGGGCGGTGGTGGCGTAGGCGTACCAGACCTCGGCGGTCCCCCGCTGGCCGTTGGCGAGCGCGGCGCGGGTCCAGGTGAGCGAACCGCCCGAGATCGAGGAGACCGAGGTATTGGTGCCGGTGTCGGGAGAGCTGGCGCTCACGAAGGCGAGCAGCAGTTCGCCGGCCCCCTTGGTGGTGAAGGAGGGGGAAGCGATGGTGCTGCCGGCGGTGGCGACGTCGGTGTAAACGGTGGTGTCGAGGGCGATGGTGGCCGTGGAGGCGATGGTGAGCTGCAGGGGGGCCGTGGCGGTACCTCCCAGCGAGTCGGCGACCTGGACGGTGAAGCTGGAACTCCCCGCCGTGGTCGGGGTGCCGGTGATGGCGCCGGTCGAGGCGTTGAGGGAGAGCCCGGCCGGCAGCGATCCGGAGGTGACCGACCAGCTGTAGGGCGCGAGTCCGCCGGTGGCCGAAAGGCTCTGGCTGTAAGTCGTATTGATGATGCCGGAGGAGAGCGTGGTGGTGGCGACCGCCAGCTGTCCGTAGACGGTGAGGGTCAGCGCCCTGTTGGCGGTGGTGCCGTTCGCGTCGGTCACCTGCAGGGTGAGCGAGGCGCTGGCCGCCGCGGTCGGGGTCCCGCCGATGACGCCGGTGGAAGGCGCCAGGGTGAGCCCGGCGGGAAGGGTCCCGGAGGCGACCGACCAGCTGTAGGGAGCGAGGCCGCCGCCCGCCGCCAGGGTCTGGCTGTAGGCGGTCCCCGCGGTGCCGGTGGCAAGTGTCGTGGTGGTGACCGACAGCGGCTGGAAGATGCCGATGGTCAGCGCCTTGGTGGCGGTGCCGCCGAGGGAGTCGGCGACCTGGACGGTGAAGCTGCTCGTCCCGGTGGCGGTCGAGGTGCCGGTGATGGCGCCGGTGGAGGCGTTGAGGGAGAACCCGGCCGGCAGCGCGCCGGAGGCGACCGTCCAGCTGTACGGAGTGGCGCCGCCGGTGGCCGAGACGCTCTGGTTGTAGGCGAAGCCGACGATGCCGTTGGCAAGTGACGTCGTGGCCACGGTGAGCGGCGCATAGACGGTCAGGGTGAGCGACTTGGTGGCGGTGGCGTTGTTGGCGTCGGTCACCTTGAAGGTGAGCGCTGCACTCGCCGCCGCGGTCGGGGTGCCGCTGATGGCGCCGGTGGTGCCGTTAAGGGTGAGGCCGGCCGGGAGCGTGCCGGAGGTGAGCGACCAGCTGTACGGGGTGAGCCCGCCGCTGGCGGCCAGGCTCAGGCTGTAGGCGGTCCCGACCGTGCCGGTGGCGAGGCCACCGGAGGAAACCGCCAGCGGCTGGTAGACGGCCAGGGTGAGCGCCTTGCTGACCGCGGTCCCAAGCGCATCGGTGACCTGGACGGTGAAGGATGCGGACCCGTCGGCGGTCGGGGTCCCGGTGATGGCGCCGGTGGCGGCGTTAAGGGAGAGCCCCGCCGGCAACGCGCCGGAAGCGACCGCCCAGCTGTAGGGAGTCGCCCCGCCGGAGGCCGAGAGCCCCTGGCTGTAGGCGGTCCCCACCGTGCCGGTGGCCAGGGTGGCGGTAGTCACCGCGAGCTGGCCGTAGACGGTCAGGGTGAGCGACTTGGAGGCGGTGGTGCCGTTTATGTCGGTCACCACGAAGGTCAGGGTGGCGCTCACTGCCGCCGTCGGGGAGCCGGTGATCGCACCGGTGGTCCCGTTGAGGGTGAGCCCGGCGGGCAGCGTGCCGGAGGTGATCGACCAGCTGTAGGGGGGCGCCCCGCCGGTTGCTAAAAGCCCCTGGTTATAGATCCCGCCCACCGTCACGGTGGCAAGGGAGGTGGTGGTGACCGACAGCGGCTGGAAGACCGCCACGGTCAGGGCCTTGCTGACCGCGATGCCGAGGGAATCGGTGACCTGGAAGGTGATGGCTGCGGCACCGTCGGCGGTGGGGGTCCCGGTGATGGCGCCGGTGGTGGCGTTGAGGGTGAGTCCGGCCGGCAGCGTGCCGGAGGTGATCGACCAGCTGTACGGGGCCGACCCGCCGCCTACGGCGAGCGTCTGGCTGTAGGCGGCCCCGACCGTGCCGTTGGCGAGGCCGGTGGTGGTCACCGTCAGCTGGCCGTAGACCGTCAGCGTCAGGGCCTTGGTCGCGGAGCTACCGTTGCCGTCGGTCACCTTGAAGGTCAAGGAAGCGCTGGCGGTGGCGGTCGGGGTGCCGGTGATGGCGCCGGTCGCGGCGTTCAGGGCAAGCCCCGCCGGGAGCGTGCCGGAGGCGATCGACCAGTTGTAGGGAGTCGCCCCGCCCGAGGCTAAGAGCGTCTGGCTGTAGGAGCTCCCCGTGGTCCCGGTGGGGAGCGTGGCGGTGTCGAGGGTGAGCGGCGCGTAGACCGCGAGGTTCAACGACTTGGACGCGGTGGTGCCGTTGGCGTCGGCGACCTGGAAAGTGAGCGGGCCGCTCGCCGGGGCGGTCGGGGTACCGGTAATGGCACCGGTGGAGCCGTTCAGGGTGAGACCGGCCGGAAGCGTCCCGGCGCTGATCGACCAGTTGTAGGGGGTCGCCCCGCCGGAGGCGGAGAGCGTCTGGCTGTAGGCGGTCCCCACCGTCCCGTTAGCAAGGGCCGCGGTTCCCACCGCGAGCGGCTGGTAGACGGCGAGGGTGAGCGACTTGGTCGCGGTGCCGTTGGCGGCATCGGTGACCTGGACGATCAGCGTGGCGCTGGCAGTGGCGGTCGGGGTACCGATGATGGCGCCGGAAGTAAGCGAGAGCCCGGCCGGCAGGGTCCCGGAGGTGATCGACCAGACATAGGGGGCGGTCCCGCCGGTGGCGGAGAGCGGCTGGCTGTAGGCGCTTCCCACGGTAGCCAAGGGAAGCGACGAGGTGGTCACCGTGAGCGGCTGGAAGACGGTGACGCTCAGCTGGGCCTGGGCGGTGACCCCGCGGCCATCCGCCACCTGCACCGTGATGGGGCTACTCCCCGCCGCGGTCGGCGTACCGGAGATAACTCCGGTGGCCGGGATGAGGGTTAGGCCGGCGGGGAGCGTCCCGGAGGTCACCGACCAGCTGTAGGAGGAAGAGCCGCCGCTGGCGGCGAGGCTCTGGCTGTAGGCGGTTCCCACCGTCGCAACCGGCAGGGAGGCCGTCGTTACGGTGAGCGGTGCATAGACCGCCAGCGGGAAGGCCTTGGACGCGGAGTTCCCGGTGCTGTCGGTGGCCTGGATGGTGACGTTGCTGCTTGCCGCCTGGGTCGGGGTACCGGAGATGACCCCGGTGGAGTCCATGGCGAGCCCGGCCGGGAAGCTCCCGGAGGTGAGTGCCCAGGTGTAGGGCGAGGTGCCGCCGCTGGCCGCGAGGGTCAGGCCGTAGGCGACGCCGACCGTGCCGTCGGGGAGCGAGGAGGTGGTCACCCCCACCGCCGATGCCACCTGGTACCCCCAGACCTCCATCTCGGCCAGGCCGACGTTGGAGCCGGTGCCGGTCACCACGGTCATCTTCACCGAGTTGGTGACTTTGGGGGAGAAGGTGACGGCGGTCGCCGAGCCGTCGTTGGCGAGCGGTCCCACGCTCACCGTCGACCCGTCGCTGAAGGTCAGGGTGGCGGAAAGGATCTGGTCGCTCAGGTTCGGGCGGTCGTAGAGGACGATCTTGTCAACCTGGTAATAGGCGGGCCAGCTGAGGCTGATCCAGGCGCCGGCAACCTGGCCGACGGTGGCCCATTCCTTGGTGTAGTCGCCGGGATAGCCGTCGACCACGCCGTCGATCGCCTTGCTGGCGAGCTGCCCGTAGGTGCTGTTCTGTGAGGAGGCGGTGGCGGTGGCCAGCGGGGCGACGTTGCGATCGACCAGGGCGTAGATGGTGATCGACATGGTCTGGGAGCCGGTGGTGCCGTTGGCATCCCTCGCCTGGACGGTGAAGCTGAAGGCTCCCGCGGCGGTGGGGGTTCCGGAGATGGTGCCCGCAGAAGGATCGAGGACGAGGCCACCGGGGAGGCTCCCGGAGGAAACCGACCAGCTGTAGGGGGCGAGCCCGCCGGAGACCCAAAGTACCTGGCGGTAATTGAGGCTCACGGTCCCGGTCGGCAGGGTGGCGGCGGCCACCACCACCGGGGTGTACACGGTCATCCCGAGCGATGCCGAGGTCACCGTGGCGCCGACGGCGTCCTTCACCTGGACGGTGAAGGCGAAGCTTCCGTCCACGGTCGGGGTGCCGGAGAGGATGCCGCTGCCGCTATTGAGGGTAAGGCCGGCCGGCAGGGCCCCGGAGGCGACCGACCAGCTGTACGGCAGGACACCGCCCGAGGCGGAGAACGGCTGGCTGTAGCCGGCCCCGACGGTGCCGAAGGGGAGCGAGGCGGGGGCCATCGAGAGCGATGCCGGGAGTTGCGTCCGCACCTCCACCGCCGCGAGGTTGAACATGTCCGCGGTCGGGTAGCTGTCGCTGATGGCGACCGTGGTACCGCCGGCAGGGGTGACTGCGCTCATCCGCTGCACCCAGTAGGTGTCGGCGGTCGGGGAGAGGAACTGGTGCATGACGCTCTGGCCGAGGACCGCGGAGCGGGAGACCGCTCCCGACCAGTCGTTACCGGTCCCGAGCACCAGGGAGTTGTCGCGGGTGGTTACCAGCGAGACGTAGGGGGCGCCGGTGAGGGCTCCCGCGCTCCCCACCGCGCCGATGGCGTCGGCGTTGGCCGCCGTGCCGAGCAATGAGACGACGGTGATCGAGCGCGAGGAGACGCTCAAGCTCAGGGTCGCGGTGACGGTGCAGGTCGTGGCGGAGGGGGCGTAGGCCCACCAGATCTCGGATACCCCCGGCTCGGTGTTGCTTCTCACCGCCTTGGTCCAGGTGAGCGCGGTGCCGGTGTTGGTGACCGAGGAAACCGTGGTGTTGGCGCCGGTGGAGGGGCCGCTCGCGTCGATGAAGGCGAGCAGGAGTTCCCCGCCGGCCTTGGTGGTGATGCTCGGCGATGATATCGTGGTCCCTGCCGTCGAGGCGTCGGTGAAGACCGTGGAGTCCACGGTGATGGTGTGGGCCGCGTCGGTTACGCTCAGGGAGAGATTCTTGGTGGCGATGTCGCCCCAGGAGTCCTGCACCTGCACGGTGATGATGGTGTTGATGGCGGCGGTCGGAGTACCGGCGAGAACCCCGGCGGAGCTCAGGGTGATCCCGGCAGGAAGCGTCCCCGAGGCGAGCGACCAGCTGTAGGGGGCGAGGCCGTTGGCGACCGTGAGGGTCTGGCTGTAGGCGGTCCCCACGCTCCCCGAGGGGAGCGGGCCGTTGGTGGTGACGGTCAAAAGGGAGCTCCCGATGGTCTGCCCTAAAGAGGCGGTGGCCAGGTAACCATTGGCGTCCACCACCTGCACGGTGAAACTGGAGGAGCCGAGCGCCATCGGGGTCCCGGTGATGTGGCCGGTCCCCGGGATCAGGGCAAGACCTGAGGGGAGCGCGCCGGAGACGACCGACCAGGTGTAGGGGGCCAGGCCGCCGAATGCGGTCAGCGCCTGGTCGTAGGCGACGTGCAGGTTCCCGGACGAAAGGCTGGCGGTGGCGACCTTGAGGGCGGCGCTCACGGTGATGGTCATGGCGCGCTGGGCGGTGGCGCCGGCGGCGTCGGTGACCTGGAGGGTGAAGTTGGAGTTCCCGGCCGCGGTCGGGGTCCCCTGGATGATCCCGGTGCTGGCGTTGAGGGTCAGCCCGGCGGGAAGGCTACCCGAAGCGAGCGACCAGCTGTAGGGAGTGAGCCCGCCGGTGGCCGACAGGGTCCTCGCGTAGGGATACCCGACTGAACCGGTGGAGGCGGCGCCGGAGACCACGGCGAGGGTCGGGGCTGGCTGGCCGAAGACCTGGAACTCGGCCAGTCCGGTCGCGGTCCCGGTGGCCTGCTTCACCGTCAGGGTCACCGACAGGATCTTTTTCAACGGGAAATTGAAGGTGTTGGAGGAGCCGTCGTTATTGAGCGCCGCGACCGCGATGGTGCTCCCGTCGTTGAAGGTCAGGGTGGCGGACTGGATCTGCTCGGTCGCCTGCGGGCGGTCGTAGAGGACGATCTTGTCGATCAGTTGCGCCTGCGGCCAGGTCAGGGTGATGTACGCCCCCCCCAGCTCGTTGTTGGTGACCCACTCGGCGCTGCAGTTGTTGGGGCAGCCGTCGATCACCCCGTCGACCGCCTTGGCGCCGGTCTGGCCGGTGGTGCTGTTCTGGGAGGAAACCGTCACCGTGGAGGCCGGGGCCACGTTTCCGTAGCGGCCGGTGGAGAGGACGGTGACGACCACGGTGTCGGGATAGCTCGTGCCCCCGGCGTCGGTGACGGTCAACTGGAAGACGAGCGGCTCTGCGAAACTCAATCCCGAGGGGGCCGTGAAGGTCGGGTTGGCGCTGGTGGCGCCGGAAAGGGTGACGCTTTTACCCTGCAGCTGTTTCCATGCGTAGCTGAGGGTCCCGCTGTTGGCGAGGCTCCCGGTGCCGTCCAGGATGACGGTGGCGTTCTCGGCCACCACCTGGTCCGCACCCGCGCTCGCCACCGGCGGGGCCGCCCCGGCCGGATACTCGGGGAAGAAGAACTCGTCGCGGTGGGTGAAGTTGGAGAGGAAGGCCGCCGACGAGGGGTCGGTGAGCTGAGACGGGTACGACTGGATGGTCTGGTACTTCAGGTTGTTAGCGAGCGCGATGTTCTGGAGGGCGAAAGGAACGCCGATACTCTCGCGGACACTCCAGTTGAGGGGCGTGGAGCTCAGGATGACGGGGGCGGAGAAGACGGTGGCCGGGTTGGCGGCGGCGGGCCAGGCGGTAATGGTCCCGCCGTGGATGATGGTGGTATGGATGGCCGGCGCGTAGGACGGCAGGGTGGACGCCAACGAGGCCAAGGCATCCTTCAGGAAATAGTAGCTGTAGACGTGGTCAGGATGCTGGTCGTAGGGGCTGGTGATGAAGATGTGATCCGGCTTGAAGTCGGCCAGGATGGCTGCCAGGTCGGTCACCGCGTTGGGCTTGTTGTAGTTGGCGTGGGAGCCGAACTCGTAGAAATGGTAGTCGGTGCCGCCGAGGCCTCGGTGCCCGTAGGTGGCGCTCGCCCCGGAGGGGGCGGCGTAGATGCTGGTGGTGGCAGTGTACTTCTGGTACAGCGGCTGGAGCCCGTAGGTCCCGTAGGTCGCCCCCGGTGCCATACCGCCGTCCGGGTAGCCTAAGAAGATGATATCGCTCTCCTTCATCCCGAGCTTCCCGGCCATGGCCGCCACCGTCTCGTCCTGGCGGGTGTTCCCGCTGGCGACGCCGTTCAAGTCACCGTTGGTCATCAGCACCAGTTTCACCTGGGTGCCGTCGGCCAGAGAACTGCTGATCACCCCGGAGCACATGAGCGCCTCGTCGTCAGGGTGCGGCGCAATCACCAAGACCTTGGCCAAGGCGCCATTGCACATAAACAGAAGCAAAATCAGGACCGAGAAAAGATACCGCACCGCGACGCCCATAAGCTTCCTCCTCCTCGTTCGACTCATCGTCGATTCTGTGAATCGGCGTTCTGAAAGGCATGCCAGAAATCAGCAAGAAGCACGCCTGCCTTTTGGCCAGGAAACCCGCTGGAATCACAGGAGATAAATACATTCTCATGGGATGCATTCTAAAAAAAGTGTCGGCAACGCTGACAGTTACGTCGCCAAAGTTTACAGTTCCTTAAATTTCTCCAAAAAGAAACGGGGCGCAGGATGTTACCTGCGCCCCGTTGGGGGTGGGCCGTGCTGTTACCGGCGGTTAGGGAGTGCGGATCTCGACGATGCTCAGGTTGTACATGTCGGCGGAGGGAGCGGTGTCGTTGATGCTGGTGCTCGTCCCGGTGAGGGAGACCGGGCTACCCATCTGCACCCAGTAGGTGTCGGAGGTCGGGGAGAGGAACTGGTGCACCATGCTCTGGCCGGAACCAAGGGTCCTGGCTACCGCGCCGCTCCAGTCGTTGCCGGTACCGACCACCAGGGAGTTGGCCTTGGTGGTGGTCAGCGAGGCTTTCGGGGCACCGGCGGCGGAGTTCCCGCCGCTGACTGCGCCGATGGCGGCCGAGCCGGTAGCGGTCCCGGTGAAGGCCATCACGGTGATGGAGCGCGAGGAGACGGACTGGTTCAGGTTGGCCTTCACGGTGCCGGAGAAGGTCGAAGGAGCCCAGGCGTACCAGATCTCGGAAGTGCCGCGCTGCACTGCGGTGGCGACCGCCTTGGTCCAGGTAAGGGTAGTGCTGCTGCTGACGGAGGTCACGTAGCTGTTGGAGCCGGAGGAAGGAGCCGAGCCGGTGACGAAGGCGACCAGCAGACGACCGGCGCCGGTGGTGGTCAGGGTCGGCGAGGTGATGGAGGAGCCGGCGCTGGAGGAATCACGGTACACGCTCTTGTCGACGCCGATGGTGGAGGTGGCTACCGGGAGGGTGATGACTACGGAGTCGACCTTGGAGGCGGAGATGTTACCGGCGGCGTCCTTGGCCCAGGCGTATGCGTTGCGGGTACCGGCGGCGGAGAAGGTGAAGCTGGTCGGTGCCACCGAGCTCCAGCCGGAGGCGGAAGCGGACGGGGTGGAGGAGCTTTCGGTGATCAGGTAGCCGGTGACGGCCACGTTGTCGGTTGCGGTGAAGGAGGTCACGGCCACGGTCAAGGAGCTGGCGGTGGAGGGCATCACGAAGTTCCCGACCACCGGGGCGGTGGTGTCGGCCACCACGTTGGAGACGTTCACGGTAACACCCGAGGTCGAGCCGACGTTGCCGGCGGCGTCGTAGGCCTTGGCGCTCACCGCGTAGCTGCCGTTGGCGTAGGAAGTGGTGTTCCAGTTGAAGC
>NZ_BLXW01000024.1:0-73082 GCF_054784495.1 Geomonas sp. Red276 | reverse complement strand
AACGAGTCAGAGTTTATGCGGCGCGAAGCCGCCGCATAAACTTTGGTTGAGCTAAGCCGCTTTCGGCTCTCACGGCTACCTGGATTTTTATACGTGGTTTCTTTTAGCTGAGGGGCGATAATACGGGGTTTATGAATGGATTTCAACTGAGATCGTCGTACTGGACATCGGATTTTTCAGTCATCCTGCCATGATCCAGGCATTATCGCCGCAGGCATCAATTACATTTCCTGACATTGGATGCACCGATAGCGTACAACCCCTTTCCGGCGCGTGCAATCCTATCATCTATAGGCGGCGTCTACCTCCGGCGGGCTTCTCGCCCGTCGCGGCAGCCACTCGACCACCACCATCACTCCCTGGCAGCAGGGGCATCTGGGCTCCCACCCTTTTGAAGTCTCGGGCTCTTCTTCCTCATCCCGCCGGTACATTTCTGCCAGCAGCAGTTGCAGCCGCTTCAGCGTCACTCGGTTCGCAGGGCTTAGCAGTCCGTAATAGCGGACCTTGTGAAACCCTTGCGGCAGAACGTGTTGCAGATATCGCCGCAGGAATTCCTTGGCGGGGAGGGTCATCGTTTTCCAGGAACCGGTCCCGCTGTTCTGATAACGGAAGGTCACCGTCCCGCCTTGGTGGGAGACGATACGGTTGTCGGTGATGGCAATCCGGTGAACGTAACGGCCGAGGTAGCGGAGCACTTTTTTCGCCCTGTTGAAGGTCGGCCTGCAGAAGACGACCCACTCCTTGCTCCAGACCTCCTGCGGGAACGTCACGTGAGGCAGTGCCCGTTTCGCCAGCTTCACGAATCGCTGCCGGAACAGGCGAGACAGTGCTTTCACCGGCACGAGGAACTTCTTGCGCGATGGACGCCATGCCCCATCCCCGTCCAAGCCCCCCGCAGGCACCAGCATGTGGACATGGGGATGGTGTTCGAGAGCGCGTGTCCAGGTGTGCAACACGGCCAGCATTCCCAGCTTGCCGCCCACCAACCGTGGATCGAGGCCGATCTTGGCGAGAGCTTCCGCCGCGCTTTGCATGAGGATCGCGTAGAGAGTCTTCTGATTTGAGCGGACGAGATCCCGCAGTTCGCCGGGCAGGGTGAAAACGAGATGGAAGTATCTCACCGGCAGCAACTCGGCTTCCCGCTTTTCGAGCCATGTCCTGATTTCCGTCCCGTGGCACTTGGGGCAGTTCCTGTTCTTGCAGGAATGATACGTATAGTGCCGGTGGCCGCACTCCTCGCACAGGGAGACGTGCCCTCCCATCCGTTCCGTACGACAGGCGCCGATGTCGGCCAGCGCCCTTCGGTGGCTGGGGAGCAGTTTAGGGGCGTAGTCCGCCAGATAGGCGTCCCCGTACGCCTCGACGATGTCGGCAAGGGTGGTCACGGCTGAAGAGCGGCCATCATCCCTTCAAGGCTGACCTGGAGGCGGGCGGTGATCCGCTCCGTCAAGTGGGTGTACATGTTGGTGGTGACAATGCTGCTATGGCCGAGGAGGCCCTTGAGGGTGCCGATGTCGAGGCCATTCTCGACCATATGCGTGGCATAGGAGTGGCGAAGGGTATGCACCGTCGCCGGCTTGTCGACGCCGCTCTCCTTCAGCGCTTGCTTGAAAGCCCTTTCCACGGTGTCGGCGGGTATGTGGCCGTCTTTCCACGGGAAAAGGTAGGAGGAACCTTTGCAATACTGCCGGTAGTACCCTCGCAGAAGTTCCAGAGGGCGATCATGAAGGGGCACATAGCGGTCTTTGCCACCTTTACCGCGGCGCACCCTGAGCAGATGTCGTTTCCCATCGATGTCGCTGGTTTTCAGGGCGACCCCTTCGGAGATCCTCAGCCCACAGGCATAGATGAGCACAAGCGCCATCCAGCAGATCGGGCGTCGCACCAGCTTCAAGATGGTCCGCACCTCGTCCTGCGATAAAACGACCGGGAGCCGTTTCGGTGGTCTGGAGCGCACGATGTCGAGATGAGCCATCGGACGTTTCAGCGTTTTCTCGAAGAAGAACTTGATGCCACAGAGGTAAACAGTGATCGAACTTCTGGAGAGCTTTCTTTCGTTGATGAGATAGACGAAAAACTGGCGGATCTCCTCGTCGGTCAGCAGGTCGGGAGACCTGCGGTAATGCTTTGCCAGAACCCTGACCGTCTCGATGTAACTGTGTTCCGTGCGTTTTGAGTACCCGGCAAGTTGTAAATCCTCCATCATTCTTTTGCGAAGCTCGGTCATGACTGTTCTCCTTTCGTTGAATTGCGGCCAGATCTGGCCGTTCTTTGAAAGGATAGTCACATTCGGCAATAAAAAAGGCAGCCTCCTGAGAGACCGCCTTTTGATGGTTCACTGTTGCCGCGCCAGCGGCTTAGTTCAACAAGTTATTGACCAGAAATTGCTGCTAACAGCCCGGTTGTGGGTTTCAGAATACCATTTGGGGTATTAACGTGTGGGCGTAAGTGGCGGAGATGATTGAAACCACGGGTCGGAGAACATGCCATTGGGGGTGGATGGCCGGTTTTTCTGGGTATCCACCCGTGCCGACTCTTTCAAACTCTTTGCTACTCGCTCAAACGCTCCCTGACCATAGACGCGGGGCCACATTGGTGGAAACGACTATATAAGGATTCATTATTGTTGTCAAAGGGGAAGCGGGAGATAGTC
Source organism: Geomonas sp. Red276 (assembly GCF_054784495.1). Taxonomy (NCBI): domain Bacteria; kingdom Pseudomonadati; phylum Thermodesulfobacteriota; class Desulfuromonadia; order Geobacterales; family Geobacteraceae; genus Geomonas; species Geomonas sp. Red276. The sequence continues at coordinate 70,429 of NZ_BLXW01000024.1, read as the reverse complement.
AAAGGAGGGAAAACATGTGAAGCACGGGCGGGGATATACCTCCCCACCCGTACTCTTAAGGACAGCTAGATAAGATGTCTTTGTCAGATGCGGTGCGTCGGGTGGTCTTTTAACCACTCGCGCAAGGCGTTATTCATTCGGGTTTGCCAGCCCTTGCCTGTTGCCTTGAAGGCTGCGAGGATGTCACGGTCGAAACGGACCGTCTGTGATTCCTTGCTGCCGCTCCCTTTTACTCTTCCTGGCCTCTTGATGAGCATTTCAGTAGCTGCCTCCTGGCCAAAGACTTCCCTCAAAACGTCACCTGCCGGGCGGGCCTTATTGAAATCGTCCTTGGTCCATTCGGGATTTTCTTCATCGACAAGAAAAGGATTAGTTTTTTTATCCATGTCGTTTCACCTCTCGGATGTTAGCCTTCCTCAGACTGATAACGTGGACAGCGCCATTTCTTGGGGTAAAGACAGCAACGTGGAGCCGCCCCTCGATGCTCCCGAACACCTGAAAGCGCCGTTCTCCGTAATCCTTACGGGTATCCTCAATGATGACCGCACTACTCCAGTCAAGATCAACGATCAAGTCAAAGGGGAGCCCGCGAAGAGCGATATTTATTTCGTTTTTCTTGGAGTCGTACGTAACCCTCATGGGTATATACGTAACAACCAAATCGTGTGGAGTCAATGAAAACGTTACTACAAAATCATTTAGAAGAAGGGATTGGCGTTAAAGGCAGCGGAGGGGTGGAATAAAATCCACCCTATCCCCCCTTTCCTAAAGGGGGGGACGGCGCTCCCAAATTTCGTGCCCTTGGTTAACCTTGGGAACGTTTTGGCGGAATTCGATGTCGGATTTTTGGGTAAGGGAGTGGGTCGGGTTAGGCTTTGAACTTGTTTTCGGTGCCGGCGCGGAGACGGGAGATGTTTTCTTTGTGCTTGTAGATGACGAGGGCGGCGATGATCACGGACATGACGATCATCTCCGGGGTCCGCTCGATGGCGGCAACCAGGGCGGGGATCACGGCCGCGGCGGTGATGGAGGCGAGGGAGACGTAACGGGACTTGTAAACGACGATGACGAAAACGAAGAGCGCGACCAACACGGAAAGCGGCGAGGCCGCCAGAAAAACGCCGAGTGCGGTGGCGACGCCTTTTCCTCCCTTGAAGCCGAGGAAAACGGTGTAGACGTGCCCGAGAAAGGCGGCGAGACCTATGGAGGCGATCCAGATATCGGGGAGGTGGAGGGCCTTGGCGACCAGGACGGGGATGAGCCCTTTTAGACAATCCCCAAGGAGGGTGAGAATCCCTACTTTTCGACCGAGGGTACGGTAAACGTTGGTGGCACCGATGTTGCCGCTGCCGGTTTCGCGGATGTTGACGCCGAAAGCCTGTGCCAGGAGCAATCCGGTAGGAATTGAGCCGAGCAGATAGGCGCAGACGAGTAACGCATATTCTTTCAAAGAGGTCTCCGGAGAGGTTAATGAATCTGGCGCATCCTACAGCATTTCGGAGCAAACTGCAAGGCGAGACCCGGAAAAGCTACTGTTCCCGGATGGGGAGGGGGACCAGGACGGCTTCCTCTTGGCGGTTGCGCGCCTTGAGGACGACGATGGTCATTACGAGAAAAACGGCATCCCTGGCCATGGCCAGCCAGGGGGAAGTCTTGGCGCCGCCCTGCTTGAAACAGCCGCAGTCGATGTCGAGCCCGCGGACGATGGCGGAAGCGAGCGCCGCCATGAAGACCAGGTTGAGCACGCCGACGATAACCGCGGCGCCCCGCACCCGGTAGTTGCAGATCAGCAGCAGGCCGCAGATCAGTTCGAGAAACGGCAGGATGGCGGCGGTTAGGTAGCTCGCGAAGTAGGGAAGGATCTGGTAGGCGGCGATGCTCCCGGCGAAGGCGACCGGATTGGAGATCTTCAGGACCGCCGCGTAGGCGAAGATCCCACCGAGGGCGACTCTGGCCACGCTAGGGAGATGACGGGTCACGTTCTTCATGCGCCCCCCTTGGCTACCGGATATCCCGAATCGCGCCACTCGGGGAAGCCCCCCTCGTACACGTAGACGTTGGCGTAGCCGGCCTGCATCAGCAGTTTCCCGAGATCCATGCTGTCGTGGCAGGAAAATCCGTTGCAGTAAGCGATGATGGTGGCGTCCTTGGAGAAGCGGCCCCTGAGGGAGGAGGGATTTTTGCGCGCCTCTTCCAGCGGAAGGCTGACGGCCCCGGTGATGTGCCCTTGGGTGAACGACGAGGCACTGCGGGCATCGATCACGATCGCCTGCTTGCCGTCGTGCATGTCCTTGACCTGCGCCAGGGGAATCGGCATCGGGATCAGTTCCTCCCCTCCCGCCTGAGCCGCCTGAACTTGCGAAGAGGCCGGTTGCTGGACGGTCGTCTCGCCCTTCCAGGCGCTCGCGAGCAGGGTGCGGTTCCACCCGATTCCGAGGATGGCGGCAATCAGCACGATGGTTGCGATCTCCAATGATGTGGCTAACCAGGAATTCTTCAAGGTATCCTCTGCCCCCTCAACTTCCCATCCGGGTTTCCATCGGGGCGCACGCGCACACGCGAAAGACGCCGGGACTCAGTTCAAATTCATAACAGAAAGATTCAAGAAGGGGAAAAGCGGCGGGACGATGGCTTGCACATCACAGATGGTACGTTATTTTGCCGGAAAAGGTCAACCCTGTCATTAAGGGATGGAGGCCGGCAGCTTAACCCTTACCCCTTACCCCCATCCTCACCCTGTCCCTCCCCTTGAAGGGGAGGGAACCTTTAAAGGGGGTGGGAAGCTGACGCCGGCATCTCCCGTTTAAGGGGAGGGAGGCGTGCTGGCCTGCCAGCAGGGACAGGGCGGATCAGGCGATCTCTTTGTTTTCTTCGGGGACGGGGTCGCGGAAATCTCCACGCTGGATGGCCATGGACACGATCTTGGCGGCGGCGGCTACCGGGATCGCCAGCAGGATCCCCCAGAAGCCGATCAGTTCTCCCAAAGCCATTACCATGATGATGGTGAGCAGCGGGTTGAGATTCATGGAGCGCTTGAAAACCAGCGGCTTGACGAGGTACCCCTCCAGGAAGTAGATCACGGCGAAGGCGATCCCTACTTTGACGAGGGCGACCCAGGTGTGGAATTTGACGTAGGCGAAGAAAAGCGCGGGAATCATCGCGATTATTACGCCGATGAAGGGGAGCACGGACGCGAGCCCGGCGAAGATCCCGTTGAAGAGGGCATAGTCGACGTCGAGAACGAAAAGTGCGGCGGCCGAGAGGATGGCGACGATGAGGGAGACGATGACTTGCCCGCGGATGTAACCGCCGATGCTGTCGTTCACTTCGTTCCCGATATCGAGGAGGACGGCTCTGCGCTTGTCGGGAAGCCACGCGGCCACGGTCCTCTTTATCTCCGGCTTGTAGAAAAGCATGAAGAAAACAAGGATCGGGGAGAGGATCAGGTTGAAGAGGTTGAAAACCATGCTGGCGGCGGCAGAGTAGACGCCCGCGCCGAGACCGGCGACGACCTTGTTGACCCAATCCACCGCGTTGTCGAACAGCCAACTCCATTCCTCGGCGCCGTAGAACGGCTCGAAGCGTGTCTGGAACTGGAGCGCTATGTTTTTGATGTCCTGGAGATAGACCGGGAGGTTCGGCAGCAACGCGCGCCAGCGAAGGATCGCCAACGGCACGAAGAAGGAGAAGAAAAAGACGGAGAAGATGGAAAGGACGACGTAGACCGCCACGATCCCCTTCGCCCGCGACAGCCGTTTCCCCTCGAGATGCACCACGAAAGGATCAAGAAGGTAGGCGATCACGAAGGAGAGGAGAAAACAGGAAGCCGTGTGGCGCAGGAGATGGCCTACGGCGAAGAGCATGGCGACGACGGCCAGGGTCAGCATGGCCCGATTGGCGGTATTTGGTTTCGACAGCATAAGGTCTCCCAAGATGGTGCTCGGCTGTCTTGTCCTCCCTTTAACAAAGGGGGGACGCTCTGCATGGGGATGGGATTTCCGCGGAGTTCTCTGCGACTGCAGGCCGTCACCAGCCTCGCGGGAAGTTCTACTCCAATCCGGGCCGGCTAAACAGGCGGAAAGATATCGTGCTCCTCGAGCCAATGGGCGGCCCGGGTATTCAAGGCCTCTTCACGGACGGCCTGGTAGCGCTCCAACTCTTCCGGGTAGAAGGAGAGGATCTCGCCCAACCTGCCGTGGGCGTGGGCCCCGACGAAGGCCCGAACCAGCATGGCCTTCAAGGGAGGATTGGCGATTCCCTGGATGAAGGTGTGCACCAGTTGACGCTCCTGGCCGTAGTCGTAGTGCGGGATCTCCAGGTAGCGCTCCTCCTGGATCTCCACCTCGGTCCAGAATGCGTCATCGTCGTAGTCCGAGGGCACCGAAAACACCTCGCCCGTCTCCCGGTCGAGGTAGAAAATCATATCCGGATCGGTGTTTTCGAAGGCCTCCATCAGGTCCTCCCACACGATCTCAAGATTGCGCATCGCTTGCATGAATTTCCCTAACTGCAGTTCTACGTTCTATGTTCTACGTTGGAAACCCTCTTCGCCAATCGAGAGGTGCCTGGTGCCGCCATGTCCCCTGAGGTGAGAGTGGCCACGAGTTCATGGAGATGAGGGTACGCCATTTCTCATTGGCCTTCGAGACATTTTTGTATATATTGCGCCAATGCGCAAGATCTTCATCGCCGACGCCCACCTGAGAAACCCCGGTGACGCCAATTACCGAAAACTGCTGGCCTTTCTGCGCGAACTTCCCGCCGACACCGACACCCTCTACATACTGGGCGATCTCTTCGAGTTCTGGATCGGTGACCCGGAGCCGGTCTACCCGCACTACCGCGAGATGGTCGACTGCCTGAAGGAGGTGCGGAGGCGCGGGGTGAAGATCGTCTACTTCGAGGGGAACCACGACTTCCACCTCGCAGGCTTCTTCAGCAGAGAGCTGCAGGCCGAGGTGCACCGTGAGGGGGAGGTGGTGGATATCGGAGGAAACAGGGTCTACCTCGGTCACGGGGACCTGATCAACCGGGAGGACTACCGGTACCGCATCTTCCGGTGCGTGCTGCACAGCAGGGCCGTCGGGGCGCTGGTCCCCTTGGTCTCCCGCCAGTTAGCCTCCAAGACGGCGGCATACCTCTCGCGGCGCAGCAGCGGGAAACACGAGTACCGGCGCCACCGCTGGGACTACCCGAGGATCATGGCCGGTTTCGCCCGCGAACGCTTTCGCGAGGGATGCGACTCCGTCATCATCGGTCATTTCCATCTCCCCACACTCCAGCGGGAAGGGAAGCATACCTTCATCGCGCTGGGGGACTGGATCACCCAGTTCTCCTACGCACAGTGGGAGGATGGAATCCTCACGCTGGAGCGGTACGATGAACGCTGACTCCGTCCTCTCCCGGCTCTTCCCCTCTCCAAGTGAAGGGGGCGGGGCTTCCCCCATTGAACCCGCGTGGGCACGGGGTGCCCACCCTACAGATCGAAAATTCTGAGGTAGGCGGCCACCCGCTCTTCCAGGGTGGGAGCGGAGATCTCGCGGCAGATGGCGTCCGGACGGTAGCCGCGGCAGACGGCGGGACGATCGTCATAGCTAGCGCACTCGAAGCGCTCGTTGAGATGCCGGCAGCGCTCCCCTACCCCTTTCCCCAACGTGCTGATGTCGGGAGCCACGCAGCAGGTTCCGCACCTTGCACACTCCATCTCGACTCCTACCTGAAGAACGCCTCCAGCGCCTGCTCGCCCACGGTGGTGGCCTTGATGCGCCATTTGTTCTCATTGATGACCAGGGCGGCCAGCGCGATCTGGGGATCCTCCATCGGGGCGTAGGCTGCGAACCAGCTGTAGTGGCCGGCGGGATCCTTGCCGTCGATGGAACCGGTCTTGGCGGCGACCTTAACCGAGGCGAGCATCGGGCGCCCCCTGCGGTCGTGGAAGGCCCGGCGGGAGGTCCCGCTCACTACGGTGGCCGAGAGCATGCGCGCCAGCGAAGCGGCGGTCTCCGGGGCGATTACCGTCCTGAGCGGCTGCGGCTGGTGGGCGTAGACGCTCTTTCCCTTGGCGTCGATGATCTCCTTGGCGAAGGAGGGGGCCATCATCACCCCGCCGTTGGCCACGGTGGCCATGATGGTCGCCGCATGGAACGGGGAGATCTTCACCTCGCGGTTGAGGCCGGCACCCATCAGCATCAGCTGGTCGACGGTACCGGGAGGGGGAGCCTGGCTCGCCAGCACCGGGGAACCGGGGAAGAGTTTCTCGTTGAATCCGTAGCGCCCGGCGTACAGAAGGAGCGGGTCGCGCCCCACCACCTCTCCGGCCAGCCGGCCGAAGACCGGGTTGACGGACTTGCCCATGGCCATGGTGAGGGTCATCTGCTGGTTACGCCCGCGGGGGCGGACATGCCAGTATTTCGGGCTCTCGGAGGTCAGCCGCCCGTTGAAGGCGAACATGGTATCCGGGGCGACCTTCTTCTCCTCCAGGGCCGCGGTGGCGGTCACGATCTTGAAGAGGGAGGCCATCGGGTAGAGCCCGTAGCAGGCGTTCTTTTCCCATCCCGGCTGCGCCGATGAGTGCGCGACGAGGGCCAGCACCCGGCCGGTCTTCGGCTCGATGGCGACGAACATCCCGTAGGGGACGCGGAAGTCGGTAAGCACCTTCTCCACTCGGCGCTGCATCGCCTCGTTGATGGCGTAGACGACCTTCCCCCCCTGGGGGAGCTGGGCGGTGACGCCGCTTTGGTCGGCGCGGGCACCCGGATAGGCGTCGGCGGCAACCTTGAAGGCGCCCCAGTTGTCCATATTCTTGAGCTCGACGGTGGCAGAGGTCTTGGCGAGAGGGCGGCTGGCACTCCCCTTGGTGGAACCGAAGAGGGAGATGATGGGGTAGCTAGCCAAAAGCAGGGCGACCAGGGGGAGGATGACCTTCAGTCTCCCCTTCTGGAGCTTGCTTTCCTTGATCTTGTGGTAGAGGCTGCGGGACTCCTGCTCGGGTCCTTTGAGCCTGTTGTGGCCGGTCTTTTTGCGTTTTTCCAGATCTTTAAAGTCTTGCATAAACCCGCTTTTCCGTTCATGTAATCGGGTCACTATAAGGCAACTGGTCCCCCTTTGTCAACGCCGGGGGGGAACTTTTCGAGGCTCACCAGATCCTTCATCGTCAGCCCCTCGAAGGCCTTCACGACGGCCCGGTCGGCGACCCGCAAAAGCTCGGCCGCCTGCTCCTCGCCGGGGATGGGAGCGGAGGCCCCATGCCCCCTCAAGCCGAGCACCAGGTCGGCCAACGGGACCCGGTCGGGCTCCTTGGCGGGGTAGTAAGGACCGCGTATCCCCTCGGTCTGGACGATGAATCCGGAGGCGACCAACTGGGAGAGGATGTCGCTCATTACCCGCAGCGGCACCCGCAGCCTCAGCGCCAGTTGCTCGTCGTTCCAGCCGGGGTCGCCCGCCTCGAAGGCCTCCACGATGTGGCGAAGGGCGGCGAGGGCGACCAGCTCGCGCAGCGAGTGGCTGATGGCCTCGCCGCGGATGTCGCGGCGGAAGGTCCGCCGGTGCTGATGGGCGGCCACCACCTCCATCCCGAAGAGGACGATGATCCAGCTGGTGTAGATCCAGACCATCAGGATGGGGAGCGCCGCCAGCGTGCCGTAGATGGCGTTGTAGCGGGCGGCTCCCACCTGGAAGTGGATGTAGATCCACTGGGCGAGCTCCCAGAGGGTCCCCGCCAGCACCGCACCGATCAGTGCCGACGTGTAACGGACGCGGGTGTTGGGGATGAATAGATAGAGGAGGAAGAAGGCGGCCCAGACCGTCAGGTAGGGGATGAGACTCAAGAGGAAAAGGAAGAGGTCGCCCAGGTAGGCGTACTCGAAAAACCACCCGAGCAGGTGCGGACTCTGAAGGGTGGTGGCGATACTGGTGGCGGCCAAAAGCAGGATGGGGGCGCTGACCAAAACGCTCAGGTAGTCGCTGAACTTCCGGTAGAAGGTGCGGGTCTCCCGTACCCCCCAGACCGCATTGAAGGCGTCCTCGATGCTGGAAAGCATGGAGATCGAGGTGTAGATGAGGGCGGCGACACCGATGGCGCCGACCGAGCTCATGTTGGTGTTGCCGATGTAGGTGATGATGCGGGCGACCACCACCTCGGAGCCCGCGGCCATCTGGTTGATGATCCAGGGGGCCAGCTTGTTCTGGGCGCCCAGACCCTTGAGGACCGAGAAGCAGAGGGCCAAAAGCGGCACGAGGGACAAGACGGTGGTGAAGGAGAGCGCGGTGGCGCGCAGGAAGGCGTCGTGGGAGAAGAAGTTGGTCCCGACGTAGACAAGGAACTGAAGGAGCTTGATGCCACGCCCCTTGGCTCCCGGGTAGGCCGCCGGGTCGAGCTCCCACAATCTCTGCAGAAGCCCGTTATTGGACGAAGATCCATCCATAAAAGGCACTTCCTGAATTCAAAGGCGAAGAATCCGCCCAATCCGCGTCATCCGCGTCCCATGGTTTTTTCCCTAACGAAAAAAGCCCACCGGAGTGGGCTTTTCAGGGGGCGGGCTCCGTTAGAGCTGCGCCTGCTGTTTTTCCTTTTCCCGATCCATCGCCTGCTTGCCGGCTTCGATGGCGGAGGTGATGATGTTCTTCTTCTCCAGGACCATGTCCTTGCCGTCCTCGTAGGTGGCGCGGATCTTCTCCTGGGCCTCGTTGGCGTAATCCTTGATCTTGTCGACCGCGTCGTCGGCCAGGTCACGGATCTTGCCGCGCATCTCCTCGCCGGTCTTGGGCGCGAAGAGCAAAGCAGCCCCGACGCCTACCGCGGCGCCAGCAAGAAACGAAAGAAGCATGGTCCCGGTCCCGATATCCTTATCCTTTGCCATGAAAGTCCCCCCCTATTTTTTTTTAAGAAGTCTATCAGCTATGTAGCGGCCCGCAACCTTGGCCCCGGTGATCCAGGCCGAGGAGGTGTTGGTAACCTGGGTGGCGACGCCGATGATCCGGTTGATCATCCGGATGTTGTGCCCGGCGTGCCCCAACTCTTCCAGAAGGAGGTTCACCCCTTCCGCGTTGGCGGCGGTGGCGCTGGTCACCACCTTGACGTCGGCGAGGGTCGCGCGAAGATCGCCGATAAGCGGGTGAAGCTCGGACTGCAGGGCCTCCGACACCGACCGCAAGGTGGCGGCGGTCTTCTTGAGTTCGGCAAGTACGGGGATCAGACAGAGGGCGAGGATCACCAGAGTCAGGGCCGTCACAGCGGAAGTGATCTGGAGCAAAAGCATGCGAGCCTCCCTGGAAGATTCGGAAATGAAAAAACGGGGAGGCCGTCAAGCGACCTCCCCGTCGTTGGCAGGGGTGTTACTTCTTCTTGTGCTTCACCGGTTTGGCCGGGGCTTTCTCGGCCGGGGCCGGAGCGGCAGCCGGGGCAGCGGCCGGAGCGGCAGCCTTCTTGGCAGCCTCGGCGTCCTGAACGAAGTGGTTCAGGTCATGGGCGATGTTGTGGCAGTCGCCGCACTTGGTGAACTTGGCGTGGATGGCGGCGGCGTGCGGCTTGCCGTGGCACTGGGTGCACTGCGGAACGGTCTTGTGCTTGTCCTTGTGGCAGTAAGCGCAGGAGAGCTTGCTGTGCTTGAAGGGGCTGGCGCTCAGCAGGGTGTAGGCGCGCTTGTGGCAGGCGGCGCAGTATTTCGGCGGAATGTCGGACTTGTAGGTCACGTTCTTGGGCTGGTGAGCCTTGTGGCAGGCCGAGCAGTCCTTGGCGGTGATGTCAGCCGAGTGCGAGTTGTGGCACTTGGTGCAAGCCGGCTTGAAGCCGTGAACGTTGTGGCAGAAGGAGCAGGCGAGGGCAGTGTGCTTGCTCGGGTTGGCCCGCAGCTGCTGGATCTGCGGAGTGTGGCAGGTCAGGCAGGGGTCGGTCACGTTGTTGCCGAACTTGATGATCTTCGGGGTGTGCGGGTTGGTGTGGCAACCCAGGCAGCCCTGGAGCTTGAAGTGCGGCTTGTCGGTGTGGCACATGTTGCACTGCGGGATGGGATGCTTAACCTTGGGGGGATGACCCTGGTGGCAGTCCTGGCAGGTGACCTCGGTCTTGTGCTTGCCGCCGTTGGCTGCGATATCACGCGGCGGAGCCTCGTGACACTTTACGCAGTCAGCGCTGGTCAGCTGCGCAACCGGCTGTGCGGGGTCAGCGGCCATTGCCGTCCCGACCAGAACGGTCAGTACGAATGCCGGTATAAGGTTGATTAGTCTTGCTACTCTCATTGCCCCCTCCTTGGTTTTAAATAAATCGAGTTTAATTTAATTACGGATTTTAATCACGGATTTATATAACGTCTTTAGGTGCTTGTCAACCATTGCCTGTCGCGGATGTCGTTATTTTGGGCCCCGGCGGAATTTAAGGGGCTACATCGACTTGTTCCAGGCAAGTTTGCGTTCCAGCATCCGCGAAAGGGAGGTGAACGCGTAGCAGATCACGAAGTAGACCGCCGCGATAAATATGAAGATCTCGGTCGGGTAGGCCATGGTCCGGTTGTTGATCTGGGTCGCCACGTGGGTCAGCTCGGAGACCCCCACGATGAAGGCCAGCGAGGTGTCCTTGATGAGCGAAACGAACTGGTTCACGAAGGAGGGGATCATGTTGCGAAGCCCCTGGGGGAGGACGATGTAGAGCATCGCCTGCCACGGCTTCAAACCGGTCGAGAGGGCGGCCTCGGTCTGCCCCTTGGGGATCCCCTCGATCCCCGCTCTCACGATCTGGGACATGTAGGCGGAGGTGAAGAGGGTGAGCCCCATGATGACGGTCTCGCTCTCCGGGGTGGTCTTCCCGAGGATGAGCGGGAGGAGGAAGTACATCCAGAAGATCACCATCAAAAGCGGGAGCCCGCGGACCGCGTTGATGAACATCATGACCGGGATCCGGATCAGGCGCTGCCGCGAGATGCTTAAAAGCCCGAGGATCAGGCCGCCGAAGAGCGACAGGACGCAGGAGACGACGGCGAGCCAGATGGTGAGGGCGAATCCACCGAGCGGGCCGTTGGGGTAGCGTCCGATCATGAAGTAGGTGATGTTGTCGGCGATGACGTGAAAATCGAGGAACGGTTCCATCGCTATGCCGCCTTATGCGCGTTGAGAACCCGCGTGTCGTACTGGTGCACCAGGAAGGTGATGCTGATGGAGATGACGAGATAGACCACCGTGGCCGCCCCGAAGGACTCGAATCCCTTGAAGGTGTAGCTTTCCACCTGGCGGGCCTGGTAGGTGAGCTCGGCAACCCCGATGGTCATCGCCAGCGAAGAGTTCTTGGCAAGGTTCAGGAACTGGTTCACCAGGGGAGGCACCGTGATGCGGACCGCCTGGGGAAGGATGATGTACTGCATCGAGCGCAGGTAGGAGAACCCTGCACTGCGGGCGGCTTCCATCTGCTCCTTGGGGATGGAGAGGATGCCGGAGCGGATGTCTTCCGCGATGAAGGCCGAGGTGTAAATGGAGAGCGCGATGACGGCCGCGGCGAATTCGAAATTGGTGCCGTTCAGCCAGTCGTTGACGGCCTGCGGGAGGATCTTGTAGGAGCCGAAGTACCAGAAGAAGATCTGGACCAGCAGCGGGGTGTTCCTGAAGAACTCCAGGTAGGCCAGGGCGATGTAGCGGACCGGCTTCACCTGGCTCATGCGGAGCACGGCCAGCAGCAGCCCCAGCAGGAAGGCAAACACGATGGAGATGGCGGAGAGCTCCAGGGTCACCTTAACGCCGGAGACGAGCCACTCGAAGTATTTACCCGAGGTGATGATCGACCAGTCGAAATGATAGTTGAGCACGAATCCGGCCTCGCTTGTGGGCTCACCGAGCCCTTCACTATCCTCCCCCCTCGCCCCTTTAGGGAAGAGGTTATAATCGCCCCCCCTCCCGATGGGAGGGGGGGGAAGGCGGAGGGCTACTTGTCAGCGGTGATCTTGAAGGTGCGCTTGAGCGGGGTGGCGGTCTTCGGGCCGAACCAGCGCTCGAAGATTCTTCTGGCTTCGCCGTTTTTCTCCATCTCGAGAAGGGTCTTGTCGACGAACTTCACGAAGTTGGTGTCGCCTTTGCGCATGCCGAGGCCGTAGGGCTCGTTGGAGATCTGGATGTTGGGGATCTCGAACTTGTTCTTGTTGGGAGCCTTGCCGAGGATGCCGGCCAGGATGGACTCGTCGGTGGTGACGGCGGCGACTTTACCCTGCTGCAGGGCCAGGAAGGCCTGCGGGTAATCGTCGAAGGAGAGGACAGTGGCGGTCGGGATGGCGGCCTTCACGTTCTGCTCGGAGGTGGAACCCTTGGCGGTGCCGATCTTCTTGCCGGCCAGATCCTTGAGGCTCTTCACTTTCCCTTTCGGGGTGATGAACTTCTGGCCGGTCAGGAAGTAGGTGTAGGAGAAGTCGATCTGTTTCGCACGCTCCGCGTTCTTGGTCATGGTGGCGGCGATGATGTCGATGTTGCCTTCCTCGAGCTGCGGCATCCTGCTGGCGGAGGTAACCGGCTTGAGCTCGAGCTTCACGCCGAGCTTCTTCGCGATGTACTTGCAGAAGTCGATGTCGTACCCGACGATCTCGCGGGTCTTCTCGTCGATGTAGCCGAAGGGGGGAAGGGAGTCCTTCACGCCGGCCACCAGCACACCTTTCTTTTTCACCTCGGCCAGGGTGTCGCCGGCAGCAAGGGCGCTGTGGGCGAAAGAGGCGACCAGCAGTACGGCGGCAAACAGGGTCATCAGTTTCTTCATCGTGCATCCTCCTTGAGTTAATGGTAGTGCAGCATGGAAAGTAACTAGAGTGACCGGGTCAGGATGGGGTCACTCAATGCATGGGCGATAGCAGCTGTTTCAGGAACTGCTGAGCCCTTTCGTGCTTGGGATTCTTGAAGAACTCCTCCGGCTGCGCCTCCTCGAGGATGACCCCGGCGTCCATGAAGACCACCCGGTCGGCGACCTCGCGGGCAAATCCCATCTCGTGGGTCACCACCACCATGGTCATCCCGCTCTTGGCCAGGTCCTGCATGACCGCCAGCACCTCGCCGATCATCTCCGGGTCGAGGGCGGAGGTCGGCTCGTCGAACAGCATGATGCGCGGCTTCATGGCGAGCGCGCGGGCGATGGCGACGCGCTGCTGCTGGCCGCCGGAGAGCTGGGTCGGATAGGCATCCCTTTTCACGGCGAGCCCCACCCGCTCCAGGAGCGCCATGGCCTGCTCCTCGGCCTCCTTTTTGGGAGTCTTCCTGATCTTGGTGGGGGCCAGGGTGATGTTGGAAAGCACCGAGAGGTGCGGATAGAGGTTGAACTGCTGGAACACGAAACCGACCTCGGCTCTCAGCTTGTTGATGTCGGTCTTCTTGTCGCAGAGATCCATGCCGTCGACGATCAGGCGTCCTTCGTTGATCGGCTCCAGCTGGTTGATGGTCCTGATCAGGGTGGACTTGCCGCTTCCGGAGGGACCGCAGACCACGACCACCTCACCGGGGTTGACATGCAGATTGATATCGTTAAGCACATGCAGCTTCTTGAACCACTTGTGGACACCCTCGAAGGTAATCATCTGAACTCCCAGAGGCTCTTGGATACACCGAGACAACTCGGACAAAATCTGCTGCATCTTAAGTAACAGTTGCATGAATTGCAACTCAAAGTTTGACCGCGCTGAACAAAATTAAAACGGCATTGTCAGAAATCTCGGATCTATATCATACGAGGTGATTGAGATTCTGCAAGTGTCTGATTGAACTTTATTTTCTGAGTAAGTGTGCTTTCCGCGTTCCCTCTCCCTCCGGGAGAGGGGCAGGGGTGAGGGACGGCAATGAAAGGGGCGGGAAGATAATGGGGTTTGCGTGGTAGTGCGAACTGGACAAAAATCCGGCCACCTTCATGTGTGAGGGGGATGATTCAACCCTCGCCCCTTCAGGGGAGAGGGTGGCCGAAGGCCGGGTGAGGGAAGATTTTAGAACCTCCCTCACCCCTACCCCTTGTCCCTAAAGGGGCGAGGGAAGGCTGGCTTAGATCGACGGGTGGCCGAGGGTGCCGCGGATCGGGATGGAGTAGGCGCCCGGGGAGGTCTGGTATTTGACCAGCAGCAGGAAGACGAACTTCTGGCGCTCGAGGAATTCGGGCTTGGGCATCATCTCCAGGGTGAGGTCGAGCGGAGAGTTGGCGATCGGGTTGGACAGGACGCTCGAACCTTTCAGCCGGACGTAGATGCCGTCCCCCTCCAGGGTGAAGCTCTTCAGGTCGGCCTTCCCCTTGGAGATCCCGAGGGCGCCCCGCACCTGGCGGTAGGAGGCATCGGGAAGCGGCATGGCTCCGATCTTCACCCCGCCCAGCTCGGCCCCCTGCACCTCCAGCTTGATGTCACCCTCCGGGGCGTGGTTCACCATCTTCACCTGGCCGTCCAGCTTGAGCTCCCCGCGGACCTTGGCCTCTGCCACCGAGCTGAAGAACGGGACGTCCTCCAGCCGGATCCCTTTCCCCTTCAGGTTCCACCCCTGGCTCCGTCCCGCGCTGGCCTCGCCGGAGAGCTCACCCCCCGCCCCGATGCCGGCATGGTAGGCGAAGACTGCCTTTCCGGTTAAAAGGGGGAGGATTTCGAGCCGCACCCGTGCCCTGCGGAGCTTCAAAAGGGAGCCCTTGTCCGAGGAGATCTCGACGCTGTCGGCCTTGATCCCGACCGGGAAGGCCTTGCCGAAACCGGTGAAGGCGACGGTGTAGCCGGCATTCTCCGCCGCCCGCACGATCACCCCCCGGATGGCGTCATTGGGGGTGAAGAAGAGGGTGAGAAGGAGAAAGGCCAAGAGGCCTACGGGGATGCCGACCAGGTAGTAGAGGAGGCGCTGTTTCATCGAGCGGTCGCGGCCGGAGCCGGCTTGATCAGGGCGACGGTGAGGGTGACGTCCAGCTTGGAAGGATCGTCGAAGCGCTGCTTGATGAGCGCCTTCTTGACGGTGACCGGCCGTGTCCCCTTCTCCAGCCGGAAGAGCAGGTTGGTGAGCTCGTTGGCGGTGAGGGCGTCGATCCTGATGTCGGCGGCATCCTCCTGGTAGCCCGGGATGTCGTCTCCCTTGACCGGCTTCACCTGCACGCCGCGCCCCTTGATCCCGATCTCGTCGATCACCTTGGCGGGGGAGTCGTCGAGCTTGGTGGAAGCCAGCCGGTTGGCCATCCGCTGGGCAACGGCGTTGGCGCCCTGGTAGCGGATCTTGAGCCGCATCATCTCGGTGACGTCCGCCTCGCGGGCCCTTCTCTTCTTCTCCAGCGCGGAGATCCTGCTGTTGATGGCGGAGAGGGTCACCACGACGATCAGCAAGGCGGCCAGCACGATCCCGAGCCGCTGCCGGGTGCGGACATCGAGCCGCTGGAAGTTGGCGATCAGTTCCTGGTGGGTCATTTCTGGGCCCCCTTGAGGGTTCCGGTCAGGGTGAAGGTCACGCTCCCGTCGGGACGCGATTTGACCTCGCCGACGTCGAGCGAGGCAAAGAGGGAGGCGGCGCGCCCCTTGAAGGCGTTGACCGCCTCGGCGCTCTTGGCGTCACCTTTCAGGCGGACGTCGGTACCGGTGATCTCCGTCTCGTAGATCCCGCCGATGTCGTCGTTCTTGGCCTGGGCGAGATCCTGGAGGAGCTTCAGCACGTTGCTGCTGGTCCTCGCCCCCTCGAGCCTCTTGATCTCGGCACGGACCTCGGAGACTTCGTCCACCGCCTTCTTGCGGGAGGGGAAGATCTCGCGGTAGATCCCGGTGATCGATTTGTCCAGCGAGCCCAGGTCCCTCTTCACGAGGTAGAAGCGCACCCCGCTCTCGACGAGGAAGAGGAGCACGACGGCGGCGGCGAGGAGCACGGTCATGCGCAGCTTGCGGTAGAGCTTTTCGTTGCCTGCGGTGTAGGCGAGGGGTCCGCGGCGGAGGTTGATGGCGCTCCCGTCGGCCACCGCGGCGGCCACCGCGTATGCGCCGGCCAGGTCGTGCGCGGCATGGGCATCGCCGCCGAAGGATTCGGAAAGCGAGGGGGAGGCCTTGTCCAGCGTCTCACCCTCGGCCGACTGGTTGGAGAGGGAGATCACCCGCTCCACCCTCACCTCGCGGGAGAGTTCCAGGGCGGTGAGGGTGCGGCTCACCTCGTCCTCGCCGCAGCCGGGGGGAAGCGCCCGGCAGAAGGAGGTGACGCCGTCGGCGTACACCGCCAGCGCCTCGCCGTCGGTCACCGCGACCTCGCCGGTTTCCGGGGCGAGCTTGTTCCAGTGGAAAAGGGAGGCGGTCACCGTCTCCGGCTCGGCCCCCGCTCCCTTCATGAGCTCGATCCGGGAGGTGAGCTCGTTGAGCCGTCCCCAGATGGCCAGCATCCTTCCGTTGGTGAGCGGGAGGGCGTCGAAGACCACCGCATCGGTGTCCAGCGCGGTCTCCCCCTTGAGCTCCAAGGGGAGAAGTTCGCGGACCTTGGCCCGGTCGGAGATGGGGAGCTGGACCTCCCTCATGAACAGGTGGGAAGGGGGAAGCGCCAGGGCCACCCGGTGATCTCCCCCGCCGGCGGCGACCGCCTCGGAGAGGATGCGGGCCACCTCTTCGTCACCGGTGACGGCGTGGCGCTCGGCGGAGAGAAACCCGACGCCGCCCCGCTTGGGGCGAAAGCGCGCCAGGATCAATTCATCGGTCTTCAGCTGGACGACCAGGATATCCATCAATACTCTCTCCAATAAAGGATGGTGGGCTGCGAGCCCCCCATCCTGACTACCGCTTCTGCCACACTCACGCTCTCCCCGACCTTCCCCTCCGAATGGATCCGGTAGACGGAACCTTGGTAGCACACCTTGGTCGAGATGTTCATGGAGATGGACTCGATGCCTGAGATAGCGTTGAGATCGCCCGCCACGAGCGGCTTCTTGCTCCGGGCGTCGATGATGCTGTCCACCCTGTCGTCGGTCAGGGATGGATCCAGTGCCGCAAGCACCTCCCTGGGCGCCGTGTTGACGTTGACTTTGGTGACCGGTTCGTTGTCGAAACTACCATAGACCGTCACGTAGGGGCGTAGCTTGTTCACCAGGTCGGGGGTGAACCCCTTGACGAGGGGGAGCTCGTCCACCGTGTCGAGTTTCCCGTTCTTCGCATGGTAGGGGATCTTCAACGCCTGGTAGTAGCTCGTCTCCGCACCGCCGGGAAGCGGGGAATCGTTCTTATCTGACCAGTCGAGCAAAGAGTCGACCAGGTCTCGCGCACCCTGGATCTTCAGCTTGGTAAACAGACGCGATGCAATTTCCGTCTTGTCGTCACTTAAACCCGCGTCATTGGTGGCGGTGTTCAGGTTGAACTTGCCGGTCTCTTCCTCGATGGTGAAGGAGACCGTCCCCACCCCCGCGTCGTAGCTCTGCGGCTTGGCCCACGGCTCCAATAGCGACGAATACGCGCTGTTCTGGCTTCCCTGCCGCAGGAGGCTCGACATCTGCAGGAGCTTCATGGCGCCGGTGACCCCGGACTCGGCCAGAAGCGACGCCTGCTGCGAGGCGGCGAAGTTGTGACTGTGCGAGGTATCGACGTAGACCTCGTTGACGAATTCCACCAGCAGCGCGATCAACAGGGCGGTGACGATCAGGGTGATGACCAGGGCGAAGCCGCGCTCGTTTCTCATGGCGCCCCCCGCTTCATCCCCGGCGAGGCGATGGTGGTGAAGGTCCCGCCCCCCTTGGTGGTGACCGTGATCCGCACCGCGTTGGGGATCCCCAGGTTGAACCCGGGAGCGGTATCCCAGGTCTTCACCCATTTCCCGCCGTCGTAGCACTCCACCAGGAAGCTCTCCACCTGGTCGATGACCGGGTAAGGATAGCTCTTCACCGTGGTGTCGAAATAGGGGTCGCGCGACTCGCGCACCAGGGTCAGCACCCCGTCCTTCTCGCGCACGAAGTAGCTCACCCGGGTCAGCCCGGACCCCGGCGCCGTGTCCACCCGGGGGGGCGCGAAGAAGGTGAAGGCGATGAGCGATGCCGGTTTGCCGAAGACGTCGCGGTCCTCCACCTTGAAAAGCGCCTTCCCCGCCGTGTTGGCCCCCGTGGCGGGGAAGTAGGCCGAGGCGATCTCGTTGTGGAGCCTCCCGAGCGTCGAGGAGAGCTCCCGGCGCGCCTCGATGCGGGCGCCGCCGCGCTCACGGGCCGCGGTCACCGAGAAATAGGTGCCGTAGAGCGCCCCGGAGAGGATGACCATGAGGGCCAGGGCCACCAGCAGCTCTATCAGGGTGAACCCCTTACTGTTGAGCATTCTTGGCTGCATACTGGACCAGGGAAACCTTCTTCTTGCCGTCGTCCCAGCTGACGGTCAAAACGATCCGGTTAAGCCCCGGAAGGTCGGGGACCGGGGTGATCTCGCGCCCCCACTTCAGTTCCGGGTGCTCCTTGAAGGTACCCTCGGTGTCCTGGGTCTTGGCGAATTCGGGATCGTCGAGCTTGGCCCGGCCGGCCAGGACGGCGGTAGTCTCCTCCGCGTCGCTCCCGACGAGAGCCAAGTGATAGTTGAGGGAGGAGATCACCGTCAAAAGCACGCCGGCCGCGATGGCCAGGGCGATCATCACTTCGAGGAGGGTGAAACCTCTCACGAGACCACCTCCCCGTCGAGCGACTTGTACCCTTCCAGCACCTGGACCTTGCCGCCGGCCGGATAGGCGATCACCGTGTAATGCTCCTCCCCACCCTTCAAGTGGACGACGATGCAGTCGGGGTAGCCGCCGGGACCGAAGGGGAGGACCACCTCACCTTCGGTGACCTTGCCGAGCTGGGGGACCAGCACATCCTCGATGGAGATCCCCTCCTCGATCAACCGGCGCCCCATGAAGGCATCGTCGGGGGCTCCCTCCTCGCCTCCCGAGCTGAGCTTGGCAATCGAAGTGGTGCTCTCCGAGATGTTCAGGTGCAGGCGGTAGACCCCTTTGGTGACGATGGCCTGGTCGTTGAGGAACCGGATACCGGAGGCGAGGTTGCGGGCGGAGTCTTTCAGCCTGGTCCCCTGCGGCGCCGGCAGACGGGGAACCACCACCGCCGCGGCCAGGGCCAGGATGAGGATCACCACGACCATCTCGATCAGGGTGAACCCCGCCTGGCGTGGCGCTCCCGTTATGGCGTTACGTTCGTTCTCTAACAGCTTCTCCGCTCCCCGCGCCTGAAGGCGCCGGCGCTACTTGCCGAGGTTCCAGCTCTCGATGTCGGCGTTTTTCCCTTCGCCGCCGCGTGCGCCGTCGGCCCCGAAGGAGTAGAGGTCGTAATCGCCGTGCTCGCCCGGGGAGAGGTAGACGTAGTCGTTACCCCAGGGATCTTTGGGAACGCTCTTGTTCTCGAGGTACCCTTCGTCCTTGTACTTGGTCGGGATCTTGCCGGAGGTCGGCTTGGTGACCAGCGCCTGGAGCCCCTGGTCGGTGGAAGGGTAGAAACCGTTGTCGAGCTTGTACAGCTTCAGCGCGGTCTCGATGTTGCGGATCTGCACCTTGGCGTCGGAGATCTTGGCGTCGTCGCTTCGGCCGATGATCTTCGGCGCCACCACGGCGGCCAGGATGCCGAGGATGACGATGACCACCATGAGTTCGATAAGAGTGAAGCCGCGGCTTTCTTTCAACTTCAACATGTGTACCTCTCCGTGTTGGACTTTACCCATCGCCCCCCGCCGACGGCGGGAGTAATTTTTCCTCTTTCCCCCCTCCTCAAAACTCCCCCTTGGGGGGGGGAGGCCCTGATGGTCATCCCCTCGCCCCTTTAGGGGAGAGGGTGCCCGAAGGGCGGGTGAGGGAGGTTTTCTATTTCACCAGCTCGTTCATCTCCATGATCGGGAGCAGCACGGCGATGACCATGAAGCCGATGGCGAGCCCCATCCCGAGGATGAGCATCGGTTCGAGGAGCGCCATCGAGCGGGTGACCGAGGCGTTGAACTCGTTCTGGAAGGCGTCGCCGGACTTGATCAGCATCCGGTCGAGCTCGCCGCTCTTCTCGCCGACCGCCGCCATGTGGGTAAGGAGCGGCGGAAAGAGCGGGCTCGCCTTGAGCGCCGACGACAGGCTCCCCCCCTGGATCAGGGTCTCGCGCGCCTCGGCCAGGAAGCTCTTGTACTCCCGGTTGACAACCGCCTCGCCGGTGATGTCCATCGCCTTGATGATCGGCACCCCGCTTTGCAGAAGGAGCCCGAGCACCTTGGTGAAACGCGACAGCACGAGCTGGCGCCAGAGCGCCCCGGCCAGGGGAACCTTCAGGAGGAGCCGGTCCCGCTTCTTGACCATCTCCTCGTCCTTGTTGATCCGCTTGATGCCGTAGTAGACGCCGACTCCCGCCAGAAGGAGCGCCCACCACCCTTTCCTCACCACGGTACTCGCCTTGATGAGCACGATGGTGATGAAGGGGAGAGTCGCCTTGTTCTGCTGGAATACGGTGACGATCTTGGGAACCACGAAGGCGAGGAGCACCAGCATGACCCCGGTCCCCACCACCACCATGATGGCCGGATAGATCAGCGCGGTGATGACCCGGCTTCTGACCGCCGCCTGGTCTTCCTGGAACTCGGCCAGCCGCTCCAGCACCACTTCCAGGGCGCCGGATGCCTCGCCGGCCGCCACCATGCCGACGTAGCTCTCGGAGAAGACCGCCGGCTCGGCGGAGAGTGCCTGGGCGAGCCCATGCCCTTCGGCCAGCCGGTCGCGCACCCGCCCGAGTACCCGCTTCAGCTCGCCAGGCGGTTCCTGCTCCCAGAGGGTCGCCACCGCCTCGTAGACCGGCACCGCGCTCCCCAGGAGGGTGGCGAGCCGGCGGGTGGCCAGCGAGAGATCGGGAACGCTGACGCGGGACTTTAAAAGCCCCTTCCCGCCGGTCTCGGCGGCCGGGGCGATCTCCTTGGCGTAAAGCCCTTTCTGCTTGAGCTGGGCGCGGGCCTCGTTCTGGGTGGGAGCATCCACCACACCGGAGACCTCCGCGCCGGCGGCATTGAAGGCGCTATAGCGAAAGGTCGGCATAGTCCTCCTGAGTTACCCTCAGGACCTCCTCGATGGTGGTGATCCCCCGGGCGACCTTTTCCATCCCGTCGTCGCGCAAGGTCCGCATCCCCTTCGAAATGGCGTACTCCTTGATGGCGCCGGACGAGGCCTGGCGGATGATCATCGAGCAGAGCTCGGCGTCGATGGTGAGGAGCTCGTAGATCCCGATCCTTCCCACGGTGCCGAGGTTGAAGCACTTCTCGCAGCCGCGCCCGCGGTAGAGGAGCGGGGGAAGCTCCACGCCCGGGTAGCTCGTCTCCGGGACGTAGGACTCCTTGCAGTGCGGGCAGATCACCCGGACCAGCCTTTGGGCGAGCACCGCCGAGAGCGAGGAGGCGACCATGAACGGTTCGATCCCCATGTCGATCAGGCGGGTGACCGCGGTGGCGGCATCGTTGGTGTGCAGGGTGGAGAGTACCAGGTGGCCGGTAAGCGAAGCCTGCATGGCGATCTCGGCGGTCTCGGCGTCACGGATCTCGCCGATCATGACGACGTCCGGGTCCTGGCGCAGGATGGAGCGCAGCCCGGCGGCGAAGGTCAGCTCGATCTTGGGATTGACCTGGATCTGCCCTACCCCTTTCAGCTGGTACTCGATCGGATCCTCGACGGTGATGATGTTCTTCTCCGGCGAGTTGATCTGGTTGAGCGCCGCGTAGAGGGTGGTGCTCTTACCGGAACCGGTCGGGCCGGTGACCAGGATGATCCCGCTCGTCCGGGAGAGGAGCCTCCCCATCAGGGCGTCGTTACGCTCGGAAAGGCCGATCTCGGTCAGCGAGAGGATGCCGCGCTGCTTGTCCAGAAGCCTCAGCACCACGCGCTCGCCGAAGTAGGTCGGGATCAGCGACACGCGGATGTCGACGTCGCGGCCGGCAACCTTGACCTTGATGCGGCCGTCCTGGGGGAGCCTCTTCTCGGCGATGTTCAAGCCGGCCATGATCTTCACGCGGGAGGTGAGCGCCTCCTGGATCACCTTGGGGGGCGAGAGCATCTTGTAAAGGAGGCCGTCGATCCGGAAGCGGACCTCGAGATCCCGCTCGAACGGCTCGATGTGGATATCGCTCGCCCGCTCCTTGACCGCCTGGAAGAGGATGGAGTTCAACAGCCTGATCACCGGCGCCTCGTCGGTCAGCTCCATCAGGTCGCGCGGTTCATTGAACGAGGTAGCGACGGCGGAGAGTTCCTCCCCTTCCAACTCCTCGACCACCTCCTGCGCGGAAGAGCCGGAGAGCCGGGCGTAGAGCCGGTTCACCGCATCGAGCAGCGCCGGGCGCGGGACCACCACCACCGAGACCGGGTGGCCGAAGAGCCCCGCCATCTCGTCCACGGCGAGGAGGTTGGCCGGGTCGGCGCTGGCCGCCACGATGATGCCGTCCTCCTGCCGCAGCGGAAGGAGCAGGTTGTTGCGGGCAAAGTTCAGCGGGATCCGGTTGACGAGCCCCGCGTCCACCTTGCCGTCGTCAATCTCCGCCTGGAACGGAAGCCCCAGCCGGGCCGCCACATTCTCTATGTCCGTCATCAATTCTGGCATTTAGTCCTTTGGGTTCCTCTGGGGACTGGCTCCTGAAGGTGCCTGCCCCCCATTGTCCAGCCTTAACAAACGCCCATCCCCTTTGGAGGGGGAGGGAGCGATCCCCTAATGGGCCGGGGCCGGCACCGGCTGTGCCGGCTGCACCGGCTGCGCCACCGCCGGCGTCGCCTTGATCGCCTCCGGGACGTTCAGCGGAGCCTCGCTCTTTGCCGCGTCGCCGAAGCTGTTCTTCTGGGTCGTCGAGGCGTCGGCCATGTCCCGGGCGTCCTTGATGATCCGCGGGGTGAGCATGATCAACAGGTTGGTCTTCTCGCGCGTGGTGTTCTTGGACTTGAAGAGCCAGCCCAGCCCCGGGATATCCCCCAAGAGCGGGATCTTGCTCTCGGTCACCTGGTCGCGGTCCTGGATCAGGCCGCCGATCACCACCGTGTCGGTATTCTTCACCACCACCGAGGTCTTGGCCGAACGCTTGGTGCTCCCGAGGTTCGGGCTCGTGGCGGTGCCGAAGTCCTTCACCGCCGAGATCTCCTGGTAGATGTCGAGCTTTATGTACTCACCCTCGCTGATCTGCGGCTTGATCTTGAGGATGATACCGGTGTCCTTTCTCTCGATCGACTGCTGGGAAAGGCCGGTGGACGTCAGGTTGGTCCCGGAGAGGAAGGGGACGTTTTCGCCCACGAAGATCTCCGCCTCCTTGTTGTCGCTGGTCATCACGTTCGGGGTGGAGAGGACGTTCAAGGCCCCGTTGGTCTGCAGCGCCTGGAGCACTACCGGGAAGTTGGCGGCGCTCCCCAGGAGGTTCAGGTTACTGACCGAGACCCCGGCGGTGGTCAGCGCCGAGAGGGTGGATCCGAGCCCGGCGAAGGTGTTGAAGGGATCGAAGCTCGCCGCGGTGGAGACCGAACCGTTGGAGGCGGCGCCGAGGAAGCCCCACTGGACGCCGAGCGCCTTGGCCTTGTTGAGGGAGACCTCGGCAATCATGGCCTGCACGAACACCTGGCGGCTCCTGCGGTCGAGCTTCTGGATCACCTGCACGAGGTTCTGGTAATCGGTCGGAGAGGCCACGACCACCAGCGAGTTGGTGGCCTTGTCCGGGGTGATGCTGAGCTTGTCGAAGACCGCCGCCTGCGGTGCGGCAGCGGCGCCCGGAGCGGCCGGAGCGGCGGTGGCCGCCGTCCCTTTCACCACCCCCTCGAGCACCTTGGCAACCTCGGTGGCCTCGGCATTCTCGAGATAGTAGACGTTCACCTTGCTGCTGGTGGTGGGAGGGACCACGTCGATCAGGGAGACCAGGTTCCGCACGTCCCGCTTATCCTTTTCAGAACCGAAGACGATCAGTGCGTTCAAGCGGCTGTCGGCCACCACGCTGGTGGTGCCGGAGCTCGCGGCCGGGGCTCCCCCCGTACCGGCGGCGGCCGCGGGCTTGCCGCTGCGCCCTCCCAGCCAGTCCTTCACCACGTTGAGGACGCTGTCCACCGAGGCGTTCTTGAGAAAGACGAGGTCCGGCTTTTCCCGCACCTGGTCGGTGTCGATGTACTTGAGGATCCCCATGATCTTCTGGACGTTGAGGGCCGAGTCGATCACCAGGAGCATGTTCCCGCCGAAGGCGGTGATCTGGCCGTCACGGGAGACCAGCGGCTGCAGCACGCTCACCGCGTCCTGGGGGGCAATGTGCTGCAGCGGAATGACCCGCGCCTGATAGGTGTCGTTCACCGGTGCCCGCTCGCCGTCCACCAGTACCTTCATCCCGGACTGCTTGGCCGCCGCGGTCGGGACGATCTTCATCACCTTCCCCGCCGGCACCACCGTGAACCCCTTGAGCTCCAGCACCGAGGTGAAGACGTTGTAGGCATCCTCGTTGGAGAGCTTGGTCGGGGAGAAGATGGAGATCTTCCCCTTGACCCGGTCGTCCATCACGAAGTTCTTCCCGGTCAGGTCGCTGATGAATTTCACCATGGTGGCGATGTCCACGTCCGTAAAGTTCAGCACCACCCCCTTGGCCAGCGCCAGGTTCGGGGCGGCCAGCAGGAACATCAGCATGGCAATGGTACGCGCGAATCGACTTTTCAAGTCATCTCTCCTGTCAATGTTCAAAGAGAATGCGTTCTCTATCGAATGTCATAGGTGAAGGTGGTGGGGACTCCGTCGCGGACCAGGTCCAGCTTGATGCGGCTTTGCCCCTTGAGCGAGGCGAAGGACTGGATCGCCTTCTCCGGCGAGTCGATCGGGAAGTCGTTGATCTTCATCAGCACGTCGCCGTTTTTGATGCCGATGGTGCCGAAGATCCCCTGCGGCTTGACCTCGGAGGCGCGAAAACCCTCGACCTTGCCGTCCTTCATGCTGGGAAGGAGCCGGGCGTCGGTCATCGCCTGCCCGATGTTGTCGAGGGCGGCGTTCAGGGCCCGCTGGTCCACCACGTAGTTCCCGGAGCCGGTGGCAGCCGCGAGCCCCCCGGCCGCCGGCGCGGGAGCCGCGGCGGGTGTGGATGCCGCCGCCGCGGCCGCAGTCGGCGTCAGGATCTTGACACGCTTTCCTCCCACCAGGATCTCCGCAACGTCCTTCCTGACCGCCACCAGCGGCCCGGCCGAAAAGACGGTGTCTCCCAGCCGGAAGACCCGCTCCTCGTGGGTGGTCCCCTTGGCGACCAGGGCGAAGGTCTCGCGGAAGGAACCGACCGCGGTGCCGAGCAGGGTCAGGTCACCGACCGAGGGAGCCGCAGCCGCAGCCGCCGCGCCGGGAGCGCCGGCCGGAACCTGGCTGATCGGGGTCAGCTTTCCCTGGGTGGCCTTCCCGAAAAGCCCTTTTTCCAGGATGGCCGAGAAGCTCTGCAGATCCTCGGAAGCCGGAGACGGAGTCGATTGCTGGGCGGCGGGTCGGGCGGTTCGCGGATAAAGAGAGGAAATCTTGAAACTGACCAGGTCGGCGGCGATAAGCGCCATGGCTGCAATAGCCAGCACGGCCAGCAGAACGTTGAGGGGAAGAATCCACCGCGGCATGAAGGGCCCTTTGATTTCCTAGCGTTAGAACTGTCTGAATATATTAGATGGACCCGCGTTATGCAACTCAAAAAAGGGGGCGCAATAATGAGTCAGCCGCCCCTCGGGACTTATGAGCCGACCCCATTTACAGCAAGGGACGTGCCACTTCAGGAGCGGTGCGGACGCGCGGGTACTACATTGTAGCGAAAGGGCCCTTTCATTGCAATGCCGCTCCCATGAAGACGCCGATCTCACCTTTCTCATCAGAGACTTAGCGGCGTCGTTCCGGATCATTTTTTTGACTCGGGGGTGGTGCATTGACACGGCCGGGCATTCAGCGCCCCTTCAGGCTCCTCTTGAACGGCGCCGGAGTGCTGTGCTAGACTCGGCCCGCTGTTGCCCCCGCAAAGGAGCCGAACCGATGCCCTACATCGCCGTCACCGCCTCGACCATCATGGAGCTTTCCCAGCTCGTCAAGGCCACCGCGGCCGTCCCGGTCGAGCTTGGCCACCTGCAAGCCTTCCGCGGAACGGTGGCCGGGTGGGAGGTACTCTGCGCCGTCACCGGCATCGGCAAGGCCAACGCGGCCTCCGCCACCACCATCCTGCTGGAGCGCGAGGAGATCGACCTGCTGGTCAACATCGGCTGCGGCGGAGCCTTCCCCGGCCAGGGGCTCTCGGTCGGTGGGCTCGCCATCGCCACCTCGGAATGTTTCGCCGACGAGGGGGTGCTGACCCCCCAGGGATGGCACGGACTGGATCTTATCGGCATCCCCCTCTTCGAGTACGGCGGGCGGCCGGTGTTCAACACCTTCGAGCTTCCCGGCGAGCTCGCCACCTTCTCGCTGCAGCTTGCCCGCCGCCTCGGGTTAAGCGCCCAAAAGGGGCCGTTTCTCACCGTCTCCACCTGCTCCGGCACCTCCGCCCGCGCCAGCGAACTGGCCGCCCACTATCCAGGGCTGTGCGAAAACATGGAGGGAGCCGCCGTCGCGCAGATGGCGCTCCTCTACGGAGCCCCCTTCCTGGAGGTGCGCGGCATCAGCAACCTCGTGGAAGACCGCGACCTCTCCCGCTGGGACCTCAAAGGCGCCGTCACCGCCGCCCAGAGCTTCGTGCTGGAATTGCTCCAGGCCCCCCTCCCCCTATCTCGCCGCCAGCCTTTCTCCCGGTGAAAATGACGGGTCTCTTCCCCACTCATCACACTCCCGCGTCGGGGGAAGCCCCAATCTAAGAAAAAAGTTTATTTATTCTCATTTCCATTTCGTGCTATAGATAGACGATCGTGGCTGAGCACGCCTAAAAAGATCCACTACCGGCTCTGTTAGGACAGCGCCAGTATCGGGTACTAACACGGGCAAGCGTTCACAGACAGGCCAGCAGGTTGCCAACCGTCAATGAGCCGAACCTAACCAGGCTAAGAGTAACAAGACGAAACAGTTAATGATTCAGGCAGGATAATGACAATAGCACCTTCGAATTTGACAGAGAGCGGCCCAACCGCACAGAGACTCACCCTGGGGTTCTCTCCCTGCCCCAACGACACCTTTATCTTCCATGCCATGGTTCATGGCCTGACTCCCTGCGGGGGGCTCGGCTTTAGAGAACGGCTCGAGGACGTCGAGACCCTTAACCAATTGGCGCTCGGGAGTGTGCTGGACGTCTCCAAGATCTCCTATCACCTGCTCGGCCACATCCTCAAGGATTATCTCCTGTTGCGCAGCGGTGGCGCGCTCGGGCGCGGATGCGGTCCCCTGCTGGTGGCCCGCGAGCCGCTCGATCCGGCCAGGCTCGCGGGGAAGCGGATCGCCCTCCCCGGCCGCTACACCACCGCGGCGCTTCTTTTGCGGCTCTTCGCCCCCGGCCTCACCGACTTCGTCTACCTTCCCTTTGATAAGATCATGGCGGGGGTCGCTGACGGATCGCTGGACGCTGGGGTGATCATTCACGAGTCCCGTTTCACCTACCCCTCCTACGGCCTCGTTAAGGTCCAGGACCTCGGCGAGTGGTGGGAGAAGGAGACCGGACACCCGATCCCGCTGGGGGGGATCGCCGCCAAGCGGTCGCTGGGAAGGGAGACCCTGCTGGCGCTGGAGGACGGCATCGCCCGCAGCGTCGAGCACGCCTTCGCCAATCCCGGCTCGGCCCGGGGTTACATCCGTGCCCACTCCCAGGAGATGAGCGACCAGGTCTGCGACGCCCACATCGGGCTCTACGTGAACGATTTCTCGCGCGGACTCGGGAGCGAGGGGGAGGCGGCCGTTCGCTACCTGCTCGAGCGGGCCGCCCGGGAAGGGATCTTGCCGGCGGTGTCGCAGGAGCTCTTCGTCGAACGGTAGCCGCCGGGTCCGGCAGTCCCGAGGTCCCACTATTCACTCAAGTTTTCACCGTCACCGCCGAAGCGTCTCGCAGGTGGCGGCGGGGTCGCCCAACGGAGGGATGAGGATGTCATTTCGGTTACCAAACAAGCGGCTGTGCCTGGTCATAGTGGGCGCCTTCGTGCTTTTTTGGCTGACCGACGCCCTGATCGACGCTTTCACCTTCGGCCACGAATCTTTCTGGATCGCGCTACGTACCGCCGAGCCCCGCGAATTCTACATGCGGACCGTCATGGCGGCGATGCTCTGCCTCCTTTTTGCCGCCTACCAGCACTTCAGCGAAAGGAAGCGGGTCGACGAGCTGGCCCTCAAACATTCCGACGAGCTCTCCCGCCTCTTCATCGAATCCACCAAGGATGCCATCCTCGTCATCAACCCCCGCGGGCTGCAGGTGACCTCGCTGAACGAGGTGTTCCTGGCCCGCTACGGGCTCACCCGGAAAACGGCCACCGGCAAGGAGATGCCGTGGCTGATCGAGCAGGGATACCTCCCCGAGGAATTCCTCAGCATGATCACCGAGGCGGCCGCCACCGGCACCTCGCTGACCCGGGAGATCACCTACCTCCGCGCTGGGGGCGACCGCCATTACGAGGAGGTCCAGACCCATCCCATCGGCGACCTCGAACAGGGCATCGACCGCATCTGCCAGGTCTCGCGCGACGTCACCGTGCGCCGCACCTCGGAATCGCTCTTGAGGGAATCGGAGGCGCGCTACCGGGCCATCTTCGAGAACACCGGCACCGCCCTGGCCATCGTGCTCCCCGACGGGACGCTAAGGATGGTCAATCGCGAATTCGAGACGATAACCGGCTTCTCGAGGGGCGAGCTCGAGGGGAAGAAGCGCTGGACCGAATTCCTGGCACCGGGGCAGGAGGAGACCATCCATCAACAGCACGGAGCCCCGTCGCAGGGAGACGACGCCGGACAGCTTTTCGAGATCTGCCTCGTCAACGGCTTCGGAGCGGTGAGGACCATGACCGGGAGTTGGGCTCCCATCGCGGGAACCGAGGAGGCTGTCCTTTCCCTGGCGGACATCACCTCGCAAAAGCATATCGAGAAGGAGCTGAGGGAGAGCCAGGCGACCCTGGCCCTGGCCCAGCGGATCTCCCGTCTCGGCAACTGGGAGTGGGACGTCACCACCGATACCATCACCTGGTCGGAGGAGATGTTCCACATGTTCGACGTCGAGCCGGGGACCTTCAAGCCGAGCTTCGACTATTTCATCGGGGTCGTCCATCCCGACGACCGCGACACCGTGGTGCGGGCGGTCAATGAGGCGCTCTACAACCGCAAGCCGTATCACCTTGATTACCGCCTGGTGCTCCCCGGCGGCGTGATCAGGACCCATTCGGCCCGCGGCGAGGTCAGCTACGACGCCCAGGGGAACCCGCTTAGGATGGTCGGCACCAACCAGGACGTCACCTGGAGGATGGAGGCGGAGCAGGCGCTCAGGGTCTCCGAGGAGAAATTTTCCAAGGCCTTCCGGGCCAGTCCAGACTCGATCGTCATCACCCGCGCCGAGGACGGGATGTACATCGACGTCAACGAGGCCTTCCAGGAGATCACCGGCTACACCCGCGACGAGGTGATCGGCAAGACCTCCATGGAATTGGAGCTCTGGGCCGAGCCCGAGGCGCGCATGGTCATGCTGAGGCTTTTGAACCAGTTCGGCCACGTCCGCAACCTCGACGTCAAGTTCCGGGTCAAGTCCGGGGAAATCCGCGAGCTCCTCTGGTCGGCCGAGGTGATCGAGTACCGGAACGAGGCCTGCCTGATCGCCATTTCCCGCGACGTCACCGACCAGCGGCACCTGGAGAAGGAGCTTTTGGAAAGCGACGCCCGCCTGTTCATGAAGCACGAGGAACTGAAGAACCTCTTCCACCAGATGGAAGGTATCCGCCGCGAGTGGGAAGAGATCATGGACAGCATCAGCGACATGTTCATCCTCGCCGACCACTTCGGAAAGATCCGCCGCTTCAACCGCGCCCTGGAGGATTTCACCCGCCTCGCCCACCGCGACCTGGTCGGCCGGGACTGGCTGGAGCTCCTCGAGGAGCACGGACTGAAGGCCCACCTGCAGGCCCCCGGCGTGGAGCTCCCCCACGAGGGAAGCGGCAAGCGTTTCGTGCTCAACCGCTACCCGCTGCCGACCCCGGAGATCGACGGCTCGGTGCGCGAAGTCATCATCATCAACGACACCTCCCGCATCCGGCTGCGCCACACCCCTACCCATCTCCGCCTCGCCACGCCGCGCCAAGACCCTCATTAGAATAAGCCGGCGAATCAGGCAGTTAGCCCGCGGCGGTCTCATTGAAACTTGACTTACCCCCCGTCTCATGATATACGGAAACCTCGCCCAACAAAGGAGGTGCGCATGGCATCACCCGAGCGGAGCGGCAGGCTGGTGCTGGTTTTGGCACTCTGCCTGATGCTCCTCCCGATCCACACGCTTCCCCTGCTGGCTGCTGAAACCGGAGTAGAAACCAAAGTAACGCAGGCAACACCCGCAGAAGAACCGCAGAAAAAGTCGTTGGTCAAGAGGCTGGTCGGTATCGCTACCTACTACGCCAAGAAATTCCAGGGGCGCCGGACCACGTCGGGGGAACGTTATCACCCCGAAAAGCTCACCGCGGCTCATCAGAGCCTCCCCCTGGGGACCAAGGTCCGGGTCAAGAACCTGGACAACGACAAAGAAGTTACGGTTGTAGTCAATGACCGTTGCCGCAAGAGAAACTCCCCGTTCATCGATCTTTCACGGGCTGCGGCAAAGAAGCTGGGATTCTTCGGCTCGGGAAAGGCCAACGTGGCCATCATCCCGCTGAAGGAAGAAGGATCCTGACAATTTCAACGATATGGGCGAAGAAGTAGAAAAAAGACCGGGCATCCTCCCGGTCTTTTTTTGTCTCCCCCCCTCCAGCCACCTCCCGCCCGCCCCCCCTCTGCCACCTCCTTTAAGCCCGACCTTTGGTGTAGACTGAAGGTAGCTCCCCCTGCAGCATGCGAGACAGATTCTAGAAAAGAGGAAGCGGCCGCTGGCAAGGCAGGGGAATCGCCCGGAGGGCACGCCACGGCCACGGGAGGTCATCACATGGAACGGTCCGGAAAACGGCACTCCATCGTGCGGCTGGTCCTGGAACTGGTCGAGCAGTCGATCGTGCTCGTGTTCCTGGAACTGAAGCTCGGGGTCAAGGAGATCAAACACAACGTCGATTCCGCCAAGACGGGAGCGGTCGTCATCACCTTGGGAGGCGCCCTGCTCCTCTTTTCCCTGGTAGCCGGGACGGCGGCCGCCATCGCGGCTTTGGCGCTGGTGCTCCCCGTCTGGCTCTCCGCCCTCATCGTCACCGCTCTTTACCTCTTCGCCGGAGCCGCCCTGCTCTTCAGCGGGCTTGGTAAGCTCAAGCACTTCACCCTCCTCCCGAGGGAGACCATCGAGCGGGTTGAGGCTATCGGCAGGAAACTGAAACAACACGCCGAGCGGCGTCATGTCGAGGCGATCGAGGCCCGGGGCGCCGCCGCCAGGGTAGCGGCCCGGGACGCCGGGAAGACGGAGGCGCGCGAGGCGGTCCGCAACGCGTGGGACGGCAAGGAGCGCAGGAAAAAACCGCGGGGTACCATCAGGGACCGCAGGCTTGCCCATGTCAGCGAACGCGAGGAGAAAAAGCGGGCGCGGCAAGAGAGCAAGCTCAAAATTTACGGCGGCCCCCGCGCGGGCGCCTAGATCGGGATAGCGAGGATCAGCGCCAGCGAAACGTTGCCTGAGCGACCATTACATGGTATTAATTCCCGAGGAATTGCCGAGCGCTTCCGAAGGAGCCAGCTACCATGCACCTGAAGATCCTGATGACCGCTTCCGAGGCGGTGCCGTTTGCCAAAGAGGGGGGCCTCGCCGACGTGGTGGGAGCCCTCCCCAAGTACCTCAAGGGGCTGGGCCACGATGTGCGGGTGGTGATGCCCCGCTACTACAAGGTTGACCGTGACGCCTTCGGGCTGAAACAGCTTCCCAGCGCGCTGGTGGTCCCGATGGGGGTCATCGGCATGATGTACTGCGGCGTCTACGAGGGAAGAATCCCCGGGAGCGACGTCCCCATCTACTTCCTGGAGCACGAGGCGTTCTACGGCCGCGACCCGCTCTACGACCGCGACAACGAAGGGTACCTCGACAACGACAACCGCTTCGTCTTCCTATCGCGGGCGAGCCTCGAGATCTGCAAGATGCTCGACTTCCGACCCGACGTGGTCCACGCCCACGACTGGCATACCGCGGCAGCGCCCCTGCTTCTCAACACCGCCTACCGCCACGATCCCTACCTCCACGAGGCAGCCTCCCTGCTGACCATCCACAACATGCAGCATCAGGGGAGCTTCTACGAGGGGGTCATGGATGTCCTCGGCATCGGCTGGCGCCATTTCAACTTCCTCGAACTCGAGATGGACGGCCAGGTCAATCTCCTCAAGGGCGGCATCTACCACGCCACCGTGCTGAACACGGTCAGCGAGGGGTACGCGCGGGAGATCCAGACGGCCGCATTCGGCTGGGGGCTCGAAGGGGTGGTGCGGGAGCGGTCGCCGGTGCTGCGCGGGATACTGAACGGGGTGGATTACCACGAGTGGAACCCGGAGAGCGATCGGCACCTGCCGGCCAATTTCGGTTCCGGCGACCTCTTCGGCAAGGCCCTTTGCAAGCGCGCCCTGCAGCGGGAGATGGGACTCCCCGAGCAGGAGGAGGTGCCGCTTTTTGGCCTGGTAACCAGGTTGGTGAAGCAGAAGGGGATCGACGTCCTGGCCGAGGCCATCCACCGGATGCTGGAGATGGACATCCAGGTCGTCCTGCTGGGAGCGGGTGAGCCGTGGGCACATTTCTACTTCGGGGACGTGGCAGCCGCCCATCCCGGCCGTTTCGCCTGCCGGATCGGTTACGACAACGGCCTGGCGCACCGGATCGAGGGTGGCTGCGACTTCTTCCTGATGCCGTCGGCCTTCGAGCCGTGCGGGCTGAACCAGATGTACAGCCTCCGCTACGGAACCATTCCCATCGTGCGCGCAACCGGCGGGCTCGACGATTCGGTGGAGAACTTCGACCAGGCGCGCGGAACCGGCACCGGCTTCAAGTTCTGGGACCTCACCGCCGGCGCCCTCCACGACACCGTCGGCTGGGCCGTCCACACCTGGTACCACGACCGCCCCGCCATCGAGGGACTGAGGCGGCGGGGCATGGCCAAGCGCTTCACCTGGGACGAGGCGGCAACGAAGTACGAGCGGCTCTACCTGGACGGCATGCGGCTCAGGCTCGGAGAAGAGCGCTTCCGGGCCAAAAAGGCCGAACGGACGAGGGCCAAACACGCCTCCCACTCAGTTCCCGCTGGCATCGGCGAAGGCGACAGGCTTCCCGCCTGACCCTCTCCTTCCTTACCTTCCGCCTGCCACCCTTCACAAAAGTGGCTCCCTGGAGCGGCTGGCGCTGGTGTACCGGAAAAACCCTCACCTGGAACTGACCTGAGCCTTGCCTGTCTCCTCATGGTCTGTACAGTGTTTCTGTACCGTTCACAGGAGGTTCCATGCTGAAGACTACCTATACAAACGCCCCTGCGAATTTCGCCGGGCTTCTGCGACGTAATGCGTGACCCGTTCACTGGCATTGGCAAGCCTGAGGCTCTCAAATATCTCTCCCCCGCCGTCTTACAGAAGAGCATCGGTTGGTTTATCTTGTCCAGGACGACGGGATCGATTTCCTCCAGGCCCGCTCCCCCTACTGAATCCCCCGACAACCTTCCAGTACGTTTTTCAAAGCCAAACGTGCGTTCTAAAGGCTCAGAAAACATGATCAGGCGAGCCTTTCACCAACAGACCAGGCCACACACAAAACATTAGTTTTTGCACATTTATCGACTTGACCGGCCCTGCTTATGCTCTATCTTTGGATTCAGTGCTGGCAACAGACACGGACAAAGGATGAGCTATGAAAAAGCGTCTTCTTTTCATTCTGCTTTTGCTCAACATATCGAGTGCTTCCGCCGCGTTTGCAGCCGATGTCGTCCGGCTTGGCAACCTGAAGCTCGCACACTTCGGCGCCGTTTCCTACATGAAGGAGATAGCGCCAAAGTACAACCTGAAGATCGAGGAGCGGTTCTTCCCTAAAGGGATCGACATCATGGCGGCCATCGCGGCGGGTGAAATCGATGTTGCGGCCAGCGGCGCGGAGGGCCCTATCGCCGCCCGGGCAGCAGGAATCCCCATTTACATCGTAGCGGGCTTTGCCAAGGGGGGAGCCCGCATGGTGGGACGTCCCGATAGAAAATGGCACTCGGTAGCCGATCTGAAAGGGAAAAAGGTCGGCGTCGCTATGGGGGGGGCCCAACAACTGCTCCTTTTCGCTGAACTGGCCAAACACCACCTCACCTTCTCCGATAAGCCCGGCAAGGACGTGCAAGTGGTTTACCTGCCCAACTACGGGGAGTTGAATGAGGCCCTGCTGACCCGTCATGTCGACGCCATTTGCCAATCCGAACCCCAATCGGCCCAAGCCATTAGCAAGGGGTTCGGTGTTGAAATCGTGAAACCGTTTGATACGCCGTT
Organism: Geomonas sp. Red276; assembly: GCF_054784495.1. NCBI lineage: Bacteria > Pseudomonadati > Thermodesulfobacteriota > Desulfuromonadia > Geobacterales > Geobacteraceae > Geomonas > Geomonas sp. Red276. The sequence goes on along the minus strand of NZ_BLXW01000024.1, from coordinate 36,003 downwards.
GGGTAACCCGGTTCGGGCCCTGACGATGACCCAACGCCTGTACGCCAAAAGGGACGTCGCCCAGAGGCTCTTGAAATGTTTCGTCGAGGCGACTAAGACCTTCCGCACCAATCACGCCCTCGCCGAAAAGTACGTCCGCGAAAACATGTTCAAAGGACAGCTGAGCAGCCAGGAATACGATATGGCCGTGGCCAATTCACCGCTTTCCTACGACATAACGGTACAACAGATCCAGACGACCACTGAGCTGATGGTGAAATACGGCATCATCAGCATGATGAAGCCCCCCGTGGCGAAAGAATACGTAAAGACCGACCTCTTGAAGAAGGCCAAGAGGGCCCTTGCGGTGAGGTAGACCCGCATCACCGCGGCATCAGTGCGAACACACCCCAGCCCAGGTATTCACGTGTGCAAGCGGCGTAACGCCTGGGCTCCGAGGTCAGTTTGGCTCGCACATCTTTTGCTAACTCGTCATCGGGATTGACGTCAAGCCATCGACGCATGGTGAGCCATTTGGCCGCCTCGTATCTATCCCAGCTGTCTCGATCGGCCAAAACCATTTCAACCACGTCGTAGCCAAGGTCGCTGAAAGACTCAAGAAGATCTGGAAGCATGAGAAAGTCGGAGATTGAGCTGGCAAGACACGCCTTGGCAACATCTTCCGTGGGCGGTAACTGCCGCCAGTAGGGCTCGCCGATCAGGATGATCCCTCCGGTACGCAGGCTCCTGGCCAGAAGCTCGACAGTGCCGGCAACGCCCCCGGCGATCCAAGAAGCACCGACACAGGCGGCCACACCGACCTTGTCGTCCGAGACGTAGCCGGTAGCATCGCCATAGATGAACGTGACTTGATCGGCGACGCCAAGTTCTTCAGCTCGGGCCTTCGCTTGTTCGGTGAACAACTGGCTCATGTCGATGCCGGTGCCGATGACTCCGTAATCGCGTGCCCAAGTGCACAGCATCTCCCCCGAACCGCTGCCGAGATCGAGCACGCTGGTCCCCGTTTCCAGACGCAGCGCCGCGCCGAGAGTGGCGAGCTTTTCGGAAGTGAACGGGTTATGGATACGGTGAGCACTTTCGGTGATGTTGAAAATTCGTGGGATGTCCATGTGGAAATTTTCCTCAGCTACGTCACCGGGAAGCACTCTTTAGCCGAACGGAGGCCTTCGAGGTGATCCCGCCGGTCAGTGAAGACCGAGGTGCCAGGCGGTTTTAATCCCGACAATGCCGTTCGGGATAAGGCCATGTTTGCGCTGGAAATCAATTACCGCGGTTTCCGTCCTCGCCCCAAAACTGCCATCTACATTCAGATTGAAGTTTCTCTCTGTCAACGCAATTTGCAAACACATGACGGCTCGGCCTTTGTCTCCTCTCGGCAGATTCAATTCCAACGGTTCAGGAGATGAATACGAGCCGACTCGTCCAGAGCCGACTGGAGGGATTGCTTCTTGTCTGGTTTTTAAGATGGGGCCCAATATCCCGGCTCTTTGCCACTCGATCAACTTGTCCTTGCTGACCTCGAAATGCATGGGGTCTTCGTTGCTCATATAGCCCCGTGACCCCTTCTTCGCTTCTTTATCACGGAAGGAGCCACCCCAAAACCAGCCATGTTCTTAAAAAAAATGGCACCATCAAAGCTAACCCAAGGAAGGCCTTGTCATTGCATTTAACGACTTCGCACCAGCAACGAACAACTTGCCTCCGGCATGCTCACCCTGTCCCTCCCTTCGAAGGAAAGGGCACGACCACATATTAAAAAAGGCGCCCCGGAATTCCCGGAGCGCCTTTTCATTTCCAACGTGAGGCCCGAAGGCCATCGGCTTAGTGCATCATCTTGTTCAAAAGCGGAACGATGAGCAGGGAGACGATGTTGATGATCTTGATCATCGGGTTGACGGCCGGGCCGGCGGTATCTTTGTACGGGTCGCCGACGGTGTCGCCGGTAACGGCAGCCTTGTGAGCGTCGCTACCTTTGCCGCCGTGGAAGCCGTCCTCAATGTACTTCTTGGCGTTATCCCAGGCGCCGCCGCCGGTGGTCATGGAGATGGCGACGAAGATACCGGTGACGATGGAGCCGACGATCACGCCGCCCAGGGCCTTGGGCCCGAGCGCGAAGCCGACGATGATCGGGGCCAGGATCGGGATGAGGCCCGGGATGACCATCTCTTTGAGGGCGGTCTTGGTCACGATGTCGACGCAGGAGGCGTAGTCCGGCTTGCCGGTACCTTCCATAATCCCCTTGATGGTGCGGAACTGGCGACGGACCTCGTCGACGACCGCGCCGCCCGCCTTGCCCACCGCTTCCATGCACATGGCGGCGAAGTAGTAGGGGAGCATGCCGCCGAGGAAGAGACCGACGATGATGTACGGATCGGAGAGCGAGAAGGTCTTGTCGGCGATGGTGAGCTCCTGGACGTAGGAGGTGAAGAGGATGATGGCGGCCAGGCCGGCGGAGCCGATGGCGTACCCCTTGGTGACGGCCTTGGTGGTGTTGCCGACCGCGTCCAGCGGGTCGGTGACCGCGCGGACCGACTCGTCCAGCTCGGCCATCTCGGCGATGCCGCCGGCGTTGTCGGTGATCGGGCCGTAGGCGTCCATGGCGACCACGATGCCGGTCAGGGAGAGCATGGAGACGGCGGCGATGGCGATGCCGTAGACGCCGGCGCAGGTGGAGGCCACGATGATGCCGGCGGCGATCACGATGACCGGCAGGGCGGTGGCTTTCATGGAGACGCCGAGGCCGGCGATGATGTTGGTGGCGTGGCCGGTCTTGGAGGCTTCGGCGATGTGCTTGACCGGGCCGTACTCGGTCGAGGTATAGTACTCGGTGATCCAGAAGATGGCACCGGTGACGGCCAGGCCGACCAGGGCGGAGACGAAGAGGTTGGTGGCGGTGATGGTCATCCCGCCGGTGGAAAGGCCGGCCGGGAACATCTGCACGGTCACGAAGTAGAAGGCGATGCAGGCCAGGACGCCCGAGGCGATGAGGCCTTTGTAGAGGGCGCCCATGATCTTGCCGCTGGAGCCGAGTTTCACGAAGTAGGTGCCGATGATGGAGGCGATGATGGAGATGCCGCCCAGGATCAGCGGGTAGCTCACGGCGGCGGAGTTGCTGAAGGTGATGGCGCCGAGCAGCATGGCGGCGATCAGGGTCACCGCGTAGGTCTCGAAGAGGTCGGCGGCCATACCGGCGCAGTCGCCGACGTTGTCACCGACGTTGTCGGCGATGACGGCCGGGTTACGCGGATCGTCCTCGGGAATGCCGGCTTCGACCTTGCCGACCAGGTCGGCGCCGACGTCGGCGCCCTTGGTGAAGATGCCGCCGCCCAGACGGGCGAAGATGGAGATCAGCGAGCCCCCGAAGCCGAGGCCGACCAGCTGGCCGACCACTTCTTTAGCGGGTGCGCCCGGCATGAGCTTCTGAAGCAGCATGTAGTAGCCGGCAACACCGAGCAGGCCCAGACCGACCACCAGCATCCCAGTGATGGCGCCACCTTTGAAGGCGACGTTGAGGGCCTTGTGGATGCCGGACTTGGCGGCCTCGGTAGTCCTCACGTTGGCACGGACCGAGACGAACATCCCGATGAAACCGGTAAGACCGGAGAAGATCGCGCCGACGGCGAAGCCGACCGCGGTCATCCACCCCAGAGTGGCGAAGAGGGCGATGAACATCACGACGCCGACGGCGGCGATGATGGTGTACTGGCGCTTCATGTAAGCCCCGGCACCTTCCTGAATCGCGGCGGCGATCTGACGCATCCGATCGTTGCCCTGGGGGAGTCCCAGGATCCACTGGGCCGAGATGAGGCCGTAGGCGACTGCCGCCACTGCGCAGGCCAGGGCGAACACTACTGCATACTGTTCCATTACCAAAATCCTCCTATTTAGTTATGCCTCTAAACAAAGGCGCGATCTTCACTGCCGGGGACGCTCGGGACGCTTGAATTGCATAAAAATGGTCATAGAAACGGGAGATTGTTATCGGAAACGACGTTCTTTGTCAACCTATTTTGCCCCTCCGCGGAGTTTCCCTGTAAACCAGTTGCGCATCAAGGGTTGAAAATGTATCATGGTCCGCATGCTTGACCTCAAATGCGGCGAGAAGACCCTCCCGCTCTCAATAGCTCCGGAGCGTGTACTTTCGGTACTTCGCCCACCTATCCCCCAGCCTGCCGGATCGCCCCGCGAGTTGGTGGAACGGGCTCTGGACAGCTGCGCTTCCCACCTCTCCTCCTTCAATCCCGGCGACAAGGTTGTCATCGTCACCTCGGACGTCACCAGGCCGACCGGAAGCGAGGTCTACCTGCCGCTGCTGGTCGCCCGGCTTAACCAGCTCGGGATCCCCGACCGCGACATCGCGATCGTCTTCGCGCTGGGAATCCATCGGAAACAGACCGAGGCCGAGCACAAAAAGATCGTGGGCGAACTCTACGGACGGATCGCGCTCTTCGACCACGACTGCGACGATCCGGGGGGGCTCGTTTACCTGGGAGAAACCTCGAACGGGATACCGGTGGAGGTGAACCGCCGGGTGGCCGAGGCGGACCGGCTGATCCTGACCGGAGCCGTCGCCTTCCACTATTTCGCCGGCTTCGGAGGCGGGCGCAAGAGTCTTCTTCCCGGGGTCTCCAGCCGCCGCAGCTGCATGGCGAGCCACTTCTCGGTGTTGAACCCCGGTGAGGGGAACGGGCGCAACCCCAAGGCGGTGACCGCCAACCTGGACGGGAACCCGGTTCACGAGGCCATCATGGAGGCGTGCGCCATGCGCCCTCCCGAGTTCATCCTCAACACGGTGCTCGCCCCGGACAAGAGCATCCTGGCCGTCTTCGCCGGCGACTGGAAAGAGACCCACCTTGAGGGATGCCGCTTCTACGCGGAAGCCTTTTCCGCCCCCATCGCGGAGCAGGCGGACCTGGTGGTGGTTTCCTGCGGTGGATTCCCCAAGGACATCAACGTCATCCAGGCCAACAAGTCGATGACCTACGCGAGCCGCGCCCTGAAGCCGGGGGGGGTGATGATCGTTTTGGCCGAGTGCCGGGACGGCTACGGCAACGCCACCTTCTTCAACTGGTTCAGCCATGCGACCTGTGGAGAGCTGGAGGCCGCGCTCAGGAAGCGCTACGAAATTAACGGACAGACGGCGTGGTCGGTGAAGGAAAAGGCGGAGCGGTTCAGGATTTTTCTCGTCTCGCAGCTTCCTCCCGAGGAGGTGGTGACCATGGGAATGACCCCCGTGGAAACGGCCCAGACCGCACTGGCCCTGGCGCTGCCGCTGCTGCCCGAGGATTACCGGGCCCACCTGATCCCGGAGGGAGGCATCGTCCTGCCGGTGCTTACCCCATCCTCACCCCAACCCTTCCCTTGAAGGGGAGAGAGGGCCAGGAGAGCCGAAAACCGACGCAGGATATTTAAATCGTCTCGGGGCCGGCTGCCATATTCGTGGAAGCTTCCCCCCACCCCCTTGCCCCCTCCCTCCAGGGGAGGGGGAATACCAAATAGATTTTACAGAGTAAAGAGAAAGGGAATAGATGCTCGAAAAACGCATCCTCGAAGAACTGAAAGGAATAGTGGGCGCCGACAATTTTGCGACCGGCGCGCAGGAGTTGGTCTGCTACGGCTATGATGCCACCCAGATGGAGTTTCTCCCCGATTGCGTGGTGCATCCGGCCGGCCCCGAAGAAGTCTCCCGCATCCTCAAGCTTGCCAACAAGGAAGGGTTCCCCATCTTCCCCCGCGGGGCAGGGAGCGGCTTCACCGGAGGCGCCCTCCCCAAGGGGGGGGGCGTGGTGCTGGTGACCACCAGGATGAACCGCATCCTGAGGATCGACACCGACAACCTTGTGGCCGAGGTCGAGCCCGGGGTGGTGACCGAGACGTTCCAGATGGCGGTCGAGAAGCTCGGCCTCTTCTATCCCCCCGATCCGGCCTCCCTTAAGTTCTCCACCGTCGGCGGCAACGTCGCCGAGTGCGCAGGCGGCCCCCGGGCCGTCAAGTACGGCGTCACCAAAGACTTCGTGATGGGGCTCGAGGTGGTACTTCCCACCGGCGAGATCATCCGCACCGGCGGCGAGACCGTGAAAGGGGTGGTAGGCTACGACCTCACCAAGCTCCTCTGCGGCTCGGAAGGGACGCTGGGGGTGATCACCAAGATCATCTTCAAGCTTCTCCCCTACCCGGCTTCCAAGAAGACCATGCTGACCATCTTCGACTCCATCGACGGCGCGGCCCGGGCGGTCTCCACTATTATTAAAGGGAAGATCATCCCGACCACCCTGGAGTTCATGGACCATGCGACCCTGACCTGCGTGGAGCGGCGCTTCAACCTCGGCATCCCCGAGGAAGGTCGTGCGGTGCTCCTCATCGAGGTGGACGGCGACCCGGACCTGATCGAGAAGCAGGCCAATCAGATCCACGAACTGATCAAGCCGCTCGGTCTCGTGCAGTTCCGGGTGGCCAAGGACGCCGCCGAGAGCGAGGAGCTTTGGCGGGTGCGCCGGCTGGTTTCCCCGTCCTTGCGCGACGTGAACCCGGACAAGTTCAACGAGGACATCGTGGTCCCGCGGAGCAAGGTCCCCGACGTCATCCGCAAGATCGAGCAGATCCAGACCCGCTACGAGATCCCGATCGTCAACTTCGGGCACGCGGGGGACGGCAACATCCATGTGAACATCATGATCGACAAGTCGGTCCCCGGACAGCTCGAGAAGGCGCACGAGGCGATCAAGGAGGTCTTCCAGGCGGCCCTGGACCTGGGCGGCACCATGTCCGGCGAGCACGGCGTCGGGCTTGCCAAGCAGCCCTTCATCCCGATGGAGCTCTCGGCCGACCAGGTCGCCGCCATGAAGGCCATCAAGCGGGCGCTCGACCCGAAGAATATCCTCAACCCCGGGAAGATGCTGCCACTCGATTAAAGATTCCGACCAGTCTGACCAGGTGGACCGGTCCGACTCCGGACAGAAGGAAAGAGAGTAGAGAATGTCCAAGAAGCAGACCGACCCGCTCGAGCGGGTACAAAGTGAGCTGAAAAAGTGTGTCAAATGCGGCGCCTGCCGCGCCCATTGCCCGGCCTTCGCCACCTTCCAGCGCGAGCCGGCCACCGCCCGCGGCAAGGTCGCCCTCGCCCAGCACGTGGCCCGCGGCGACATGCCGCTCGACGACGGCACCTACGCCGCCATGTCCAAGTGCCTTTTGTGCGGATCCTGCGTCGAAAAGTGCCCCAACCAGGTCCCCACCGACGAGATCGTCATCGCCGCCCGCGAGGCGCTCGCGAAGCGCCGCGGCCTCACCACCTTCCACAAGGCGGTCGGCCAGGTCATCAAGAACCGCAAGCTGATGAAGATGGGGGCGCTCGCCTCCGCCATTCTCGGCCCGCTCTTCTTCCGCAGGGTCCCGGCCACCTCGGGCTTGAGACTCCGTTTCCCGATCCCCTTCCTGGGGGGGACCCGCCACATCCCCGAGATCGCCCGCCACCCCTTCATGACCCGCCACCCCGAGGTCATCGAGGGAGAGCCGGGCAAGCCGCACATCGTCTTCTTCGTCGGCTGCATGACCAACTTCGTCTACACCGGGATCGGCGAGGCCACCCTCGCCCTCTTCAAGCACCTGGGGTGCACCGTGATCATCCCGCAGGACCAGCAGTGCTGCGGCCTCCCCGGCATGTCCGGCGGCGACCTCGACACCGTGCGCGAGCTGGCCGAAAGAAACCTGGCGGCCATCGAGCGCCACCAGGCCGACTACGTGATGACCGCCTGCGCCACCTGCGGCGGGGCTCTTCACAAGCTCTACCCGCTGGTGATCGGCAAGCGCAACCCGGAGCTGAAGGCGCGCCTGCAGGCGTTGGCGGACAAGACCATGGACGCCACCGTCCTCCTCCAAAAGCTCGGGCTCGACCCGTCGGTGACCGGCGAGGGTGAATCGCTCAAGATCACCTACCACGACCCCTGCCACCACCGGACCGCCGGCATCACCAAGCAGCCGCGCACCATGCTGAAAGCCACCCCCGGTCTGGAGCTCACCGAGATGGAAGGGGCCGACCGCTGCTGCGGCCTGGGCGGCACATTCAACGTCTACCACTACGAAAGCTCCCTCGACATCAACGCCTCCAAGACCGCCGCCATCCAGGCGACCGGCGCCGACTGCGTGGTGACCGGCTGCCCCGGCTGCATCATGCAGCTCTCCGACGGCCTTAAGCAGGCAGGTGATAAAACAAGGGTTCTCCATACCGTGGAACTTCTCGCCAGAAAACTGGGGCGCTGACGGGGTTTCCCCCGCAGCGCCTTTTTTTCACTCCCACCAAACTTCCTCTCCGCAACTACCTGTTCCGCCGAATTTTCTTCCGTATACGCCGTTTTTCTTATTGACTTTTTCCTAGCAAAACCTTATTTACTTTTACGTTCACTTTCCCCGAAAATCGTGTTCTATTTTTGCGCATACCACAGGCTCAAAAAGGGATGCCGGTGGCACGCAACAGCGCAAGTGACTGTTATTTGGAATGATATAAGAAAAACTGCCGCTCAGAACACCGAGTCAGGGGTCTTATCTACCGGCTTCTACACCGATTGTCTCACCGCAACGGCTACCCTTCCTGGCTTCGCGCAGCACAATGCATCGTAGCACCAGTCTCTCTGACCGGCCTCTGGGATGAAACAGCGTCCCGGAATAAAACGGCTCACCCAAAACGGGCCAGGCCAATGACGACGTCATCCAACCTGTTGATTTGGCGCGACATCCCGTCCAAATCCGGGCGAAATGGCGGCAGCAAACGGATCAAGACTGCCCTCTGGGGGCTCCGATTTCGCCTACGTGAACCGCTTTTTTGTTTTAACTACCAAAACGGAGGAAGGCAAACCACCATGACCACTTTCAAGCAGCAGATGGAAAATCCCACCCATCGGAAGGATACCCGCAATGTCCATTAAAATGATCAAGCCCACCCTGAAGAACCCCTTCGAGAAGGCGGAAAAGGTCGAGTTCAACATCCCGGGCGAGATATCGCGCGCCACGGGCGGCTATGAAGAGGCGATGAAGGAAGGTCACGACCTTATCCAGCGCCCCATCAAGTCGGTCAGCATCGACCAGATCGAGAAACAGCACTTCAAAAAGCGCATGACCGTCTGGGAGAGGATCCGAGTCCTCACCGAGGAAGAGCCGAACATCCTGTTCCAGAACTGGGGCAAGAACCTCGACGGCGCTTCGCTCGTGACCGGCATCCTCAACATCCACGGCCGCGACGTCGCCATCTACGGCCATGACTTCACCGTGCGCGCCGGCTCCATGGACGCGACCAACGGCAACAAGCTCGCGAGGCTTATGTACATGGCCGGCGAGAAGGGTATCCCGGTCATCGGCATGAACGACTCGGCCGGCGCCTTCGTCCCTGCCGGGGTCGGCGGTCTCGACGGCTACGCCGAAGTCTTCACCGCGCTCAGGAAGATCAGCGGCGTGGTCCCCTCCATCATGTGCATGTTCGGCTTCAACGCCGGCGGCGGCTCCTACCTCCCGCGCCAGGGTAGCTTCGTGATCCAGCCCAAGGACACCTTCTTCGGCCTGACCGGCCCGGGCGTCGTGAAGAGCGTGCTCGGCGAGGACGTCACCCCGGAGGAACTGGGCGGACCCAACGTCCACAGCCAGTCCGGCGTCGCCGACCTGACCGCCGAGGACGAGGTGGGCGCGCTGCGCCTCGCCATCCAGCTCCTTAGCTACATCCCGGACAACAATTCGGTCGCGGCACCGTTCCAGGCCACCAGCGATCCCTTGGACCGTAAGACATGGGAGATCAACACCCTCTTGAAGAAGGCCTTCAACTCCCCGACCGGCTTCAACACCCCGTTCGACGTCTCCATCATCATCCAGCAGATCTGCGACCACGGCGACTACTTCGAGATCCAGCCGACCCGCGCCCGTAACGTCGTCACCGCCTTTGGCCGCCTGGGCGGCAACGTGGTTGGCTTCGTGGCCAACAACTCCGCGGTGGACTCCGGCCAGATCGACTGCGACGCGGCTTACAAGATCGCCCGCTTCAACCGCTTCTGCAACATCTACAACATTCCGATCATCTTCATGGAAGACACCACCGGCTTCCTCCCGGGGCGCGAGCAGGAAGCCCGCGGCATCGTCCAGGCCGGCCGTGCCATGCTCGACTCCATCGTCGACATCCGGACCCCGAGGATCCTCCTCATCCTGAGAAACGCCTACGGCGGCGCCTACGCCTCCTACAACAACTACCCGACCGGCGCCGACCTGGTGCTTGCCCTCCCCACCACCCGCCTCGCCGTCATGGGGCCGGCCGGTAAGGAGTTCGTCTACAAGAACGAGCTCAGGAAGATCAGGACCGAAGTGGTCGAGCGCGTTAAGCGCGGGACCCAGGAGCGGATCGACGCCGGCGTGAAACCGGAGGCCGCCAAGGCCGACGCCGAGAAGGAAGCCGCCGATTGGCTGAGGGCCGAGGAGGCCGTCCTCAACAGCCGTTACGAGAAGGAGCTCATGAACCCGAAAGAGGCGCTCTCCTTGGGCTCCATCTCGTCGCTCGTGATGCCGACCGACCTCAGGAAAGTCTTGGGCGAAAACCTCAACTTCTTCCTGCGCCACTACAAACCGGGGCCGATGCAGGCCGTCCAGAGGGAGTTCCACTAATGACTACTCTTAATATTGGAATGGGGACCGCGGGAGAGAAGGGCTTCGGCCACCAGGAGCGCCCGCTGCGTCTATTAAACGTCGAGAGGAAGCCGATGTCATACGATAACTACGCCCACAACCCGCTGGTCCACCGCGACCGGCGGCTTTCCAAGTCCACCTCCCCCTGGGTCCGTTCGTTCTCCTGCGAGGACCTGAAACCGCTGATCGTCTGCCGCGGCCCGATCCGTATGGAGGCCATGGACGTCTACCAGGAGATGGGAATCACCCACTACGGCATCCTCCTCTCCGAAAAGGACTCCATCGTTTACGCCAACGCCCTGGCCCCCGAGCTCAGGAAACTCACCGACTCCACCCGCGTACACCGGGTGCCCGACTACACCGGCGCCTCCAAAGAGGAGCGCGTCGAGCGTATCCACCAGATCATCCAGATCGCGCTCGATAACGGCTACGACTCCATCTTCGCCGGCTACGGCTTCATGGCCGAGGACGACGAGTTCGTCGGCGCCATCGAGCAGGCGGGGCTCAAGTTCATCGGCCCCTGCGCCGCCACCCAGACCGGCGCAGGCAAGAAGGACGAGGCGAAGAGGACCGCACTGTCGGTCAACGTCTCGGTCACCCCGGGTATCGACAACGTCACCGCCAAGACCCTCGTCAAGAAGCACCCCGGCCGCGACAAGCTTTTGGCTCTCGTCAAGTCCCACGGTCTCGAGTGCGACCAGGAGGCGATCAAGAAGGCCGACTCGCTGGAGGACCTGGCCGACCTGATCCTCTACGCCTCCTACGCCAAGGGGATCGACCTCTTCTCCATCGAGGAACTCTGCGCCCAGGTGCAGGAGGAAGTGACCGGGATGCTGAAGAAGTTCCCGCAGAGCCGGGTCCGCTTGAAGGCGATTGGCGGCGGCGGCGGTAAAGGGCAGCGTCTTCTGGGCGCCACCCTCCTGAACGAGAAGAACCCGACCGACGAGCTGATCGCCAAGGAGGCCGCCGAGGCCCCGGCCCTCGTGCGCGAGATCTTGAACGAGGTCAAGGCCAACGGCGTGGGGGACAACAAGAACGTCCTGGTCGAGCTCAACATCGAGCAGACCCGCCACAACGAGATCCAGCTGCTTGGTAACGGCGACTGGTGCATCGCCCTTGGCGGCCGCGACTGCTCGCTGCAGATGCATGAGCAGAAGCTCCTCGAGGTTTCCGTCACCCAGGAAGGGCTTTTGGCCGCCATCGAGGCCGCCAAGACCGCCGGCCGCAGCGCCGAAGTGAAGGCCCTCGAGAGCGATCTCGGGGTCCTGAAGAGGATGGAAGAAGAGTCCGAGCGTTTCGGCAAGGCCGTCGGCCTCGACTCCGCCTCCACCTTCGAGTGCATCGTCGACCGCGACCGCCACTACTTCATGGAAGTGAACACTAGGATCCAGGTGGAGCACCGGGTCACCGAGCTCTGCTACGCACTTAAGTTCGCGAACCCCGAAGACGAGAACGACTTCTTCGTGGTGGAGAGCCTGGTCGAGGCGATGGCCCTTATGGCCCGCCACAAGAAGCGGGTCCCCAAGCCGCAGCGCTTCGTCCGCTTCAACGCCGCCGTCGAGGCGCGCCTGAACGCCACCGACGCCTCCCTCTCCCCGCACGCAGGGGGCATGATCCGCTACTGGTCCAAGCCGATCGACGGCGAGATCCGCGACGACCAGGGGATCAGCATGGTCAACCCGGACACCAACCTGTTCATGAAATACAAGGTGGCCGGCGCCTACGACTCCAACATCGCCCTTTTGCTTACCAAGGGTAACGACCGCCTCGACAGCTACGACAAGATGTCGGAAGTGCTGCGCGCCACCACCCTCAGGGGGAGCGACTTGGCCACCAACCTGGAATTCCACTACGGCCTGGTCAACTGGTTCCTGGGGCGTAACGTGATGGCCAAGCCGACCACCCGCTTCGTGGTCCCCTACCTCACCCTGGTCGGGACCCTGAAGGAAGTCGCCAACAAGATCGACCCGGTCTACGCCTTCCTGCAGATGAAGAAGCACTACCAGAAGCTGATCTCCGAGCTGTACGCGAACGATCCGGAGACCGGGGCCAAGGAGGCGAAGAACATCTCCACCCTGCTCGACCGCAAAGGGACGCTGATCACCCGCCCGATCGAGAGGCTTTTGGGTGACCCGCACCTCCTCTCCGGGTGGCTTTCCATGAACACCAAGAACTTCCGGATCGACAACGGCAAGGTGGTCTGGCTCCGTAACCCGGTGGGGGTCCTCAACGAGACCTACGAGTACCTCCACATGAACCACCGCCCGCACAAGCCGGCCGCCGAGATCATCTGGGGGCACGACAATGAGCTCCTCCAGCAGGCCCTGCGCTTCTCCCGCACCATCCGCGAGAAGTTCGGCCTGGCCCGCGACGAGTACCACACCCTGCACGGCATCCTTCAGAAGGAGGAACCGCAGGGGGGCTTCGACGCCGAGACCTGGCAGCAGATCAGAAGCGCGCACTTCGGCTACGAGGCCGGCCTCGAGATGCTCGGCATGCTCTTCATGATCGGCCAGCAGACCCGCTTCTGGGACCTCAAGGTCGAGGAAGACCTCGAGATCACCATCCCCGAGTACCTCCACGATCCGGAGCTGCAGGCCCGCATGAAAAAGGTCCTGGTTCCGCCGCCGGCCACCAAGGCCGACGAGATCGTCGCCGTCTGCGGCGGCATGTACTACGGCCAGGAAGCTCCGGGGATGCCCCCCTTCGTCCACGAAGGGATGCACTTCGACAAGGGGCAGCCTCTGTACATCATCGAGGTGATGAAGATGTTCAACAAGGTGTACGCTCCCTTCTCCGGCACCATCGAGAAGATCCTGATGACCGGCACCGACGGCACCATCGTCTCCAAGGGGCAGCCGCTCTTCAAGGTCTCCCCGGACGAGAAGTTCGTCGAGGTGGATGCCACCGCAGTGGAGAAAGAGCGCCGCTCCATCACCGCCGAGTACCTGAAGGCCGTCCTCTAGATGCCGTAAGGGGATCAAACGCAAAAAGGGCTCCGGATGTCATCATCCGGAGCCCTCTGGTAACCGACCCCGGCCAGCTGGGGTCTTTTTTTAGCGCGCCTCGTCAGGCCGCAGCAAAGCAGTAGTTGTCCCCTTCCACCGATGCGGACAAAGCCTCCATGAAGGAATCGGCCATGGGATCCTTGACGATGGCCATCTGACCGTGATTGACCGACCAGACGGTGCCGCAGATGTGGCACTCGACCAGCCCTTCGATGAAGTGACCGGAACGGAGGTCGGTGGTTTCGTTTTCATGGTTTTTGCAGACCGGGCATTGCATGCTGTTTCTCCTTTTTAGCCTTCCGAGACTAGAACGCGTATCAATTTTTTTAAAACTATAGGGAGAGCCGCAAGATTTTTCAAGCTAAAAAATTCGCCAAAAACCTCTTAAAACAACATGTTAGAGCCTTTCGGCGTTTTGCTGGACAAATCGTCATTTTAAATCTATAAACAAAAATAAAACAATCGCCGCCGCCGGCCGGGAGGTCGTCGCCGGTAACTTACTGATTTTAAATCACCAAAGGAAATAGACCACCATTTTGAAAAATAGAACAGGCCGGCGTCCCGGCCGCCCTTTTCACGTCAACGGCACCGTAAAAAAATTTGCTTGCCGGGGACATTCGAAAGGTCTAATAAGGTTTTTCAACTCACCAAACGACACAGTCGCCACTTCACTTGAGGTCAGGAGAGCACCATGAGCATTTCCGAAAAGAAACAGGCATGGCAGCAGGTCGTAGACAAAAGCCTCGCCAAGGCACCCGAGCGCAAAGGCTCCTTCAAAACCAGTTCCGACGTCGAACTCGACCGTTGCTACCTCCCCGGCTTTGACTACCCGGGGTACGAAGAGCAGCTGGGCTTTCCCGGGCAGTACCCGTACACCCGCGGCGTACAGCCGACCATGTACCGCGGAAGGTTCTGGACCATGCGCCAGTACGCCGGCTTTGGCAACGCGGCCGAGTCCAACGAACGCTACAAGTACCTCCTGGCCGCCGGCCAGACCGGTCTCTCCATCGCCTTCGACCTCCCGACCCAGATGGGGTACGACTCCGACGCCTCCATGAGCCGCGGCGAAGTCGGCAAGGTCGGGGTGGCCATCGACTCGCTGGCCGACATGGAGGTCCTCTTCAACGGGATCCCGCTCGACAAGGTCTCCACCTCGATGACCATCAACTCCACCGCTTCCATCCTGCTCGCCATGTACATCGCGGTCGCCGAGAAGCAGGGGGTCTCACCGGCCCAGATCTCCGGCACCATCCAGAACGACATCCTCAAGGAGTACATGGCCCGCGGCACCTACATCTTCCCGCCCAAGGAGTCGATGAGGATCATCACCGACATCTTCGCCTACTGCAAGGACAACGTCCCCAAGTGGAACACCATCTCCATCTCCGGCTACCACATCCGCGAGGCCGGCTCCTCGGCGGTACAGGAAGTCGCCTTCACCCTGGCCGACGGCATCGCCTACGTGGAGGCCGCCATCAAGGCCGGTCTCGACGTCGATGAGTTCGCTCCGCGCCTGGCCTTCTTCTTCAACTCCCACAACAACCTCCTCGAAGAGGTGGCCAAGTTCCGCGCCGCCCGCCGCATGTGGGCCAAGATCATGCGCGACCGCTTCCAGGCCAAGGACCCGCGCTCCCAGATGCTCCGCTTCCACACCCAGACCGCCGGCTGCACGCTGACCGCCCAGCAGCCCGACAACAACATCATGCGGGTGACCCTGCAGGCCCTGGCCGCCGTTTTAGGCGGGACCCAGTCGCTGCACACCAACTCCCGCGACGAGGCGCTGGCGCTCCCCACCGAGGACTCGGTCCGCATCGCCCTCAGGACCCAGCAGGTCATCGCCTACGAGTCGGGAGTGGCCGACTCCTGCGACCCCTTGGCCGGTTCCTTCCTGGTCGAGTCGCTCACCGACCAGATCGAGGAGCAGGCCCAGGCCTACATCGACCGGATCGACGCCCTGGGCGGTGCCGTGGAGGCGATCTCCCGCGGCTTCCAGCAGAAGGAGATCCAGGACTCCGCCTACGCCTACCAGCGCTCGATCGAGAAGAACGAGACCATCATCGTCGGGGTCAACAAGTTCACCATCGAGGAGCAGCCGCCCGAAGACCTGCTGAAGATCTCCGACGAGGTGGAGGTGACCCAGAAGGCCAACCTGGCCCGGATGAAGGCCGGGCGCGACGCGGCCAAGGTGGAGAGTACCCTGCGGGCACTCGAGGAGGCGGCCCAGGGGAGTTCCAACCTGATGCCGTACATCCTCGAGGCGGTGAAGAGCTACGCAACCTTGGGCGAGATCGCCAACGTCTTTAGAAAGGTGTTCGGCACCCATCGCGAGACCGTAGTCCTGTAGTTTCCACTAGAACAAGGAGGTCCGGTGCGGGCAAAAGCACGCCGCCCGCACCGGACCCGTTATCCTTCCATTCACCTCGCCTAAGGTTCCATCTCTCCCCCCTCTCCTTTCCCGCCCAAGGGTCACTGTCTCAGCTTGTTACCGCAATGTCACAGCTATTATCATGTGATTTATCATATATTTGCCATTGTCACGGTACTTCAAGCAATTACAGCGCCCGTCTGGCAGCATTCTGCAATTTTCACCCTTACAATTGGGTAAAAAATTTTTCAAAAGCTTGCACTTATTGGGGTTTTAGGGTATCTTTACCGCGACAGCTGGTATACCCATTTTATTAGGAAGTTCTTATGCTTAGCAAAATCAGCCACCTCGGGGTCGCGGTCCGCTCAATCGAGGAGACGCTCCCGTTCTATCGCGACGTCTTGGGAATGGAACTGACCGGGACCGAAGAAGTCCCATCCCAGATGGTCAAGGTCGCCTTCCTTACCGTGGGCGAATCAAACATCGAGCTACTGGAGCCCACCTCGCCGGAGAGCCCGGTTGCCAAATTCCTGGAGAAGAACGGACCGGGGATCCACCACGTCGCCTACGGGGTCGAGGACATCGAGGCCGCCATCGCTTCCCTCACCGAAAGCGGTGCCAGGATGATCGACGCGGTTCCGCGGATAGGCGCCCACGGCGCCAAGATCGCCTTCGTCCACCCGAAGAGCAGCGGCGGCGTACTCACCGAGCTCTGCCAGAGCCACTGAAGGAGGATCGCCGGCCAGCAAGAGTTACAATTTCATGAAAGCCTGATTTTTGTGTTGACTTTTGTTTGGATAATTATATAGTGACACCACTTTTTATATAACACGGTTTGCTTTTTCCGAAATGACCTGCCGAGATTTTGGCGCAGCACTTCAACGGGAGTCGCATGAAGACTGGAAGTAGCCCTCTGCATACCTGTTCTAAGGCTCTCACTTCCTGAGGCCGCAATAGCGGCGCGGGATTCGAGAGCCTTTTTGCTTAAAGGAGGATTTTCAGCGAGCAGCAGTAACCGAGCAGTTGAGCCGTAAATGCAATTTCACTCACAGTGAAACAAACAAACAGGAGGAAATGATGAGCTTCAAGAAAACTATGCTTGCAATCGCAGCAGCAGGGGTGGTCACCGCAACTGCAGTACCGGCAATGGCGCTGGAGAACGAGTTCCACGGCATGTACAAGATGAAGTACTTCATCTCGAACTTCGACAACAGCGGCTCCGGTTACTACGCCGAGACCGCCGCGGCTACCACCAGCCGGTCGGCCGTCAACTACTTCGAGCAGCGCGCCCGCCTCTTCTACACCGCCAAGGCTAACGACAACCTGAAACTGGTCACCGGCTTCGAGCTCGACTCCGTCTTCGGTGACAAATCCCAGGGTACCCTGGCCGGCACCACCGGCGTCGGCACCACTGGCAACATCACCACCGCCTTCAGGAACTCCGGCGGCGCGCTCGACACCGACGCCGTCAACCTGGAGACCAAGTGGGTCTACCTCGACTTCAACGTCCCCAACACCACCACCAACGTGAAAGTCGGCGCCCAGCCGATCAAGGACTCCATCAAAGGTGTCCTCTTCGACTGCGACGCAGCCGGTATCATCACCTCCACCAAGGTTGCCGACGCCACCGTGAACCTCGGTTACTTCCGTGGTTACGAAGGGAACGCCGGTGACGTGAACGGCGGCGGCACCGCCGGTCTCGGCCTCAAGATGGGTGTCAACAACCTCGACCTCGCCATCGTGGAAGGCAAGTACGCCATCAGCAAAGACCTCTCGGTCGGCCTCGGCTACTACGGCATCTACGACTACCGCGACTACGCCAACCAGATGTTCGACAACACCGTCGCTGCCTTCGCCGACGGCAAAGTGGGCCCGGTCGCCCTGAGCGGCTTCGTGGCCGGCCAGTTCGGCAAGATCTACAACGATGCCGGCGTAAACTCCACCATGAACGGCAACACCAGCAACACCGACCTGAGCGGCTTCGCCGCCAACGCCGCTGCCAAGGTGAAAGTCGGCCCGGGCAGCGCACGCCTCGCCTTCCTCTACACCTCCGGCGACGAC
Organism: Geomonas sp. Red276; assembly: GCF_054784495.1. NCBI lineage: Bacteria > Pseudomonadati > Thermodesulfobacteriota > Desulfuromonadia > Geobacterales > Geobacteraceae > Geomonas > Geomonas sp. Red276. The sequence continues at coordinate 17,916 of NZ_BLXW01000024.1, read as the reverse complement.
GGCACCGATGCCAACAAGAACAAGTCCTGGCAGAGCCTCCAGCAGTCGGTCAACGGCCTCCCCTCCGCAACCAAGGCCGGGGCCCTCAACACCTACAACGAGTCCGGCATGATGCTCCTCAACAGGAACGCGGCCGCTCAGGGCGGTTCCTCTGACCGTTCCATCATGTACACCACCGGCAACAGGGATCAGGGCATCATCGGCGCCTTCGCCGGCTACGACGCCACCATCACCCCGAAAGTCTACGCTTCCGCCAACGTCGGTATCGGCTTCACCGCCGAAGACCGCACCCACAACAACAACGACAAGGGTGACGCCGACGCCATCAAGCCGAAGAACCTGAAGACCGGCCAGTTCAACTCCAGCAACTTCCTCGGCACCGAGATCAACGTCGAGGGTGGCTACAAACTCTACGACAACCTGACCGCTTCCGTTCAGGCTGCCTACGTGATCCTGGGCGACTACTACAAAGGGACCAGCGTCTCCACCGCCGGCGACGACCCCGCCAACCCCTACTCCGTACGCTTCGTCGTGAGCTACGTGTTCTAATCCGGCTGCGCCGGAGGGGACCCTCCGGCCCAACCACCCGCTGCGCCAAAAGGCGAACCAACTGGTTCGCCTTTTTTTTCTTTCAGTACGCCAAAGTATCGCGCCCCTCAAACATCCCCCTTTGTCACAGAGAGACCCTGACAAGCAACTTGCCCGGGGCGACTGCCATCCTTCATCTGTCACCACCGCCCGCTCACTCTATGGCCGGACCGGCACAGACTCCTCCGAGGTGGGCGCATTGACTTGTCCCCCAGTCACAGTGCATGATGGTGAGGAAAAGAGAAGTTGACAATGACCATTTGCGTGCTTTAATTTTCAGGCAAGGCCACCATTTACATTAAAGGAGAGCCCGCATGAAAAAGATCACACTGATGCTTGCAGCAGCTGTTTTCCTGATTTCGTCGACACCGGCCTTCTCGCAAATGTCGCCAGAGGAGAAAAACGAATGCCTGCTGGCGTCCAAGAACTGCACCACCCAGGTCGACGACATCTACAAGAGAATTCACAAGCTCGACCGGGAGATCAAAAAGGGGACCAGAGTCTACACGCCGGCGGAACTGAAGAAACTCCAGGACAAACTGAAAGAGACCCAGGACCTGCTGGATGACATGACCGAGAAGGGTGGCAGTTGAGATTGGCGCAGGGCCGATCAATCACCGGAAGGATAAGGCGACCGTAGAGGTCGCCTTTTTTCGTGTCGAGTCAACCAGATAATCCTTTGACTAAGCGGGGTTCCTCTGCGATAATCCAGCGGTCCGACGCACCAACAGGAGCCGCCATGAGAAAAACGACCCTCGCTGTCCTCTTCGCCTGCATCCTCTTCGTCCCCCTCGCGGCTTCGGCCGCCCAGATCCGCGCTTTCGTCGGCGACTTTTCGATCAGCGCCCCCGGCGCTTCGCCTCCGCCGGTCACCACCCTCTTCACCTCCCGCATCGCCGGAGACGACCTCGTCATCGTGGGAAGCGCGGCCGAGGCCGATGTCGTGTTCTCCGGGAGCTACACAAAGCTCGGGAAGAGCTACAGCCTGGACGCCCTGGCCAAGCTCCCCTCCGGACGCGTGCTCGCCACCGCTTTCGAGCAGTTCCAGGAAGAGGAGGGTTTGATACCGGCCCTCAACAAGATCTGCCCGAAACTGCACGCCGCGGTAGCGGAATCTTTGCGCCACGTCGCTGCGGCGCCCGCTTCGCCCCAGGCGAGCCCCCCTCTCCGCGCCGAGGCCGCCCCCCCCCTCCCTGTTCCGCCGGCGGGCAGCGCCCAGAGGAGCTGGAGAAACCAGAGGCTCCCCGGCGAACTCTGCGCGCTGGCGCCCGGCAAGCCGGTCGAAGGTGGGCGTGAATACTTCATCGCCTCCGAGCGCGGCATCCGGCTCTACCGCCAGACCAAGGAGCTCACCCTCCTCGGCGAGGACCAGGTCGGGATCAACGAGAAGGTCATCGCCCTCGACACCCGCCTGGCCGACGGCACCCTTTTCGCCTACCTTACCGTGATGGACAGTGACGCCCCGGTCTCCCGGATCTACCGGGCCGACCGGAACGGCCTCAAGCTGGTGGCCAAGGACCTCCCGTACCTCTTCCGCTCCATCGCCCTCTTCGGCGCCTCGCCCCGCATCTACGCCCAGCAGATGGGGAGGGAGGAGGATTTCTACGGCGACGTCTTCGAGCTGGCCGAGACCCCTTCCGGCTACCAGCTCAGGAATCCGGTCAAGCTCCCGGCCGGCGCCAACATCTTCAACTTCAACATGGTGCGGGATCCCTCCGGCACCCCGGTAACCATCGTCATCAAGGAAAGCGGGAGCATGGTGGTCTACTCGCAAAAGGGCGAGGAGCTCTGGAGCAGTCCCGACCGCCAGGGTGGCAGCGAGACCTACTTCTCCCGGGAGACAGGCAACAACGTCCGGGTCACCGGCTCGACTACCCGCAACCGCTTCCTCGAGCAGCGGATAACGGTGGCCCCCGACGGGCGCGTGCTGGTCCCGCAAAACAGCGGCTTCATCATGATGGGGAACATGCGGAGCTACACGAGCTATTCGGTCGGCTCCTTCGTCTGGACGGGGGTGACCATGGAGGAGCGCTGGCGTTCCAAATCGAGCCGCTCCTACCTGGCCGACTACTACTTCGACCCGGCCCAAAACGAACTGGTCCTGCTGGAAGTCGTGCAGGGGAAGGGAATCTTCACCGACGGTGCCAGCACCGTGCAGGTAATTCCGGCCCAGTAGGGCGGGGGGAATTTATCGTTGACTTCCCCCTGCTATGCTGTTAGTTTTTTCTTTTTTCGCCCGGAGCCCGGGCCAAGCAACGTTATCCAGGATCGACCGTGACGAACCCCTCATGCATTGAAGCGCCCCTCCCCAAAGGGGTGAGCGATTTCCTCCCCGAGACTGCCGACAAGATCAGCTACATTGCGAGCCGCATTCACCGCGTTTTCGACCTCTGGGGCTTCAGGCGCATCATCACCCCTTTGCTCGAATTCGAGGAGGTGCTGGCCCTCGGCATGGGCGAGGAGTTGCGCGGCAAGACCTTCCGTTTCGACGACCGCCAGAGTGGGCGGCTGCTCGCCATCCCCCCCGACATAACCCCGCAGGTTGCCCGTATCGTGGCCACCCGGATGCACGCCCTGCCGCTGCCGCACCGTATCTATTACAACGGCCGGGTGCTGCGCCAGCAGGCGATGCAGTCCGGTAGAAGCCGTGAGATCTTCCAGTCGGGGGTGGAGTTGATCGGGCTCGACTCGCCGGAGGCGGATGCCGAGATGATCGCCATGGCGGTCGAGGTCTTCAAGGACCTGGGGTTCAGCGGCTTCAAGATCGACCTCGGGCAGGTGGCCTTCTACCGCGGCATCATGGACGCCGCCGAGATCTCCGATGCCGTGCGGCGCCCGCTGCAGGAGGCGATCGAGAAGAAGGAGGTCTCCGCGGTCCGCACCCTCCTCGAGGGAGCGCGGGTATCCGACCGGGTCAAGGAACAGATCGCCCTGCTCCCCCGCCTCTACGGCGGCCGCGAGGTGCTCGACCAGGCGGCGGCCATCGCCGACAACGACCGTTCCAAGCAGGCCCTCGAGAACCTGGCCCAGACACTGGAGATCCTCGAAATTCACGGGGTTTCCGAGCACCTTACCCTGGACCTCGGTGAGTTGCGCGGCCTCGACTACCATACCGGCATCACCTTCGAGGGATTCGTCCCCGGCGTCGGCGAGGCGGTCTGCAACGGCGGCCGCTACGACGGGCTGACCGCCAAGTACGGCTTCCCCGCTCCCGCCACCGGCTTCGCCTTCAACATCATGGCGCTTTTGGCGAGCCTCTCCCAGCGGGACGCCGGCAGCCACAGCCGCGACCTCCTCATCTTCAACCAGAAGGACGACCGCCGCGAGGCGCTGGAACTCGCCCAGCAGCTGCGGGCGAGCGGCTTCACCTGCGCGCGGGACATCATCAAGCGCGACTTCGACGCGTCCCTTCTCTACGCGAAGAAGATGGGGATCCGGATGCTTCTGGTGATCGGCGCCGACAACTGCAAGGAAAACCAATACTATCTGGTACGTACCGCTGACCGAAGCGGGATGGTGGTATCCAGAGATGAGTTGTTCGATAAAGAATTAGAAACGAAATTCGATCGGCAAGGGGAAAACCATGGCTAACGTCGTTGTAATCGGCGCCCAGTGGGGTGACGAAGGCAAAGGGAAAGTGGTAGACATCTACACGGAGTTCGCGGACGACGTGGTGCGTTACCAGGGCGGCAACAATGCCGGCCACACGCTGGTGGTGGGGGACGAGAAGGTCATCCTGCACCTCATTCCGTCCGGCATCCTCCACGAAGGGACCAGGTGCGTGATCGGTAACGGCGTGGTGCTCGATCCCGAGGTCTTCATCATGGAGATCACCAGGCTGAAGAAAAACGGCTACCTGAAAGACGACAAGGCGCTGCTCCTCTCCGAGGGGCTCCATATCATCATGCCGTACCACAAGCGGATCGACATCGCCCGCGAAGCGAAGAGCGGCTCCAAGAAGATCGGGACCACCGGCCGCGGCATCGGCCCCGCCTACGAGGACAAGATCGGCCGTCGCGGCATCCGCCTGATGGACTTGCTGGACGAAAAGGCCTTCACCCGCAAGGTCAAGGAGATCCTCGACGAGAAGAACCTGATCCTCACCCAGCTTTTGGGGGAGAAGCCGTTCACCTTCGAGGAGATCTACAACGAGTACATGCCGTACGCCGAGACCCTCAGGAAGTACGCGGCCGACACCGCGCTGATCCTTCACCAGGACATCAAGGCCGGCAAGAGCCTGCTCTTTGAAGGTGCCCAGGGGACCCTGCTCGACGTCGACCACGGCACCTACCCGTACGTGACCTCCTCCTCCACCTGCGCAGGCGGCGCCTGCACCGGCAGCGGCGTCAGCCCGCGCGAGATCCACGAGGTCATCGGCATCTCCAAGGCCTACGCCACCCGCGTGGGGAGCGGACCGTTCCCGACCGAGCTGCTCGACGACACCGGCGAGGCCCTCCGCCAGGCCGGCCGCGAGTTCGGCTCCACCACCGGCCGTCCGCGCCGCTGCGGCTGGTGGGACGCCCTGGTCGCCCGCTATGCCGTCCGGGTCAACGGTCTTTCCGGCATCGCCCTCACCAAGCTCGACGTCCTCTCCGGCCTCGAGACCATCAAGGTCTGCACCGGCTACAACTACAACGGTACCGTGCTGGACGAGATCCCGGCGAGCCTCGAGGTGATCGAGCAGTGCACCCCGATCTACGAGGAGCTCCCCGGCTGGAGCGGCGACATCACCGGCGCGAAGAGCCTCGACGAGCTTCCGGAGAACGCCCGCCGCTACGTCTCCCGCATCGAGGAGCTTTCCGGGGCCCCGGTGGTGCTGGTTTCGGTCGGCCCGCGCAGGGACGAGACCATCGTGCTGAGGAATCCGTTCGAGAAATAGAAAAACCAACGGCACTAGAACGCGGATGGGACGGATTCACGCGGATTAGGCTTTAGGGTTCTCCCAATTCGTTTACTCCGCGGGACCCCGCTCAGATTTGACCTGCGTTCGCGTTGCTTTGAAATTAGTTGTGAGTTTTTTTGCAATTCATGAAAAAATCGGTTGACGCAGAGAACCTCATTTGTTATAAGGTTGTTCTTGTTTCGCCGAGCAGCAGAATGAGCCGCTAGCTCAGTTGGTAGAGCACCTGACTTTTAATCAGGTGGTCGTTGGTTCGATCCCAACGCGGCTCACCATTGTCCCCATCGTCTAGCCCGGCCCAGGACACCGCCCTTTCACGGCGGCGACGCCGGTTCAAATCCGGCTGGGGACGCCAATCGAAAAAACGCCCTGAAGCAATTCAGGGCTTTTTCACCAGCAGTTGCAGTATGAGCCGCTAGCTCAGTTGGTAGAGCACCTGACTTTTAATCAGGTGGTCGTTGGTTCGATCCCAACGCGGCTCACCATTCTCTACCACCCCCCTGCCCCGAAAGGGACAGGGGTTTCTTTTAGGTCCCATCGTCTAGTGGTTAGGACACCGGCCTTTCACGTCGGTAACAGGGGTTCAAGTCCCCTTGGGATCACCATCCTTGCAGCACAAGAAAAGGCCGCCTCCCCCGGGAAGCGGCCTTTTCCGTTTTCACACCCCAGCGGCTGTTCCCCCATCCTCACCCTGTCCCTCCCCTGAAGTGGAGGGGACGCGGCGCCGCCATTTAGGCATCACCATGTTCGCCCGCCCTCCCATCAGGGGGAGGGGTAGGCAGCGCCACGGCTTTCTCAATTACCATCTTTAGGTCAGCATGACGCTCCCTCCCCTTCAAAGGGTGGGCTTGGGTAAGGACGGGGGAGTAGAAGTTCTGTCAGTACCTGCGGTCGGGCCAGGTTCTCAGGCAGTACGGGCATTCCTTCACGTTATGAGGGATGGTGTCCCTCAACTGCTCTTCGTCATAGCGGGCACTGCAGCCGTTGGCAACCGGGTACTGGTGAATGACGTGGTTCTTGATGAAGTAGAGCATGCCGTTCCCCTTTCCTGCCAGATGGTTGACTGGATAAAGTATCAGGTTAAAGCTATCTCATGTCAACGCCACACAAAGTAGTTTACAAGCTCGACGACAGCAGACATAGTAGCGCCAATCACCCCTTGCCCGCTTGACCACCCGAGCCATGACCGAGACCACCGATATCCTCGACCCCCATACCCCGATGCTACGCCACCACCCCTTCCGGCAGTTCTGGCTGGGGAGGCTCGCCTCCACCCTCTCCTTCCAGATGCAGGGAGTCGCGGTGGGATGGCAGATTTACGCACTGACCGGCAGTGCCTGGTATCTCGGGCTGGTCGGCCTCGCCCAGTTTCTCCCGATGTTCCTCCTGACCCTGGTGGTCGGCCACACCGCCGACCGCTATGACCGCCGTAAAATCGCCGCTCTCTGCCAACTGATCGAGGGGGGTGCGCTGGCGACCATGGCGGTCGGGAGCTATGGAGGATGGCTCACCAAGGAGGCCATCCTGGGGATCGTCTTCGTCATCGGGGCGGCGCGCGCCTTCGAGTCCCCCACCATGCAGGCGTTACTCCCCACCCTGGTCCCCCAGGAGTGGATCCCGCGGGCCGCAGCCTGGTCCGCCTCCGCCAACCAGACCGCCAGCATAGTCGGCCCCGCGCTCGGGGGGATCCTCTACGCTGTCGGCCCCACCACCGTGTATGCAGCCGGTTCCCTCCTCTTTCTGACTGCCAGCTTCATGGTCTCTTCGATTCACGTGGAGCGGGCACCCGCCCGGAAGGAGCCAATCAGCGTCAGCTCGATCTTTGCCGGGATCTCCTTCATCAAGAGCCGTCCGGAAATACTGGGGGCCATATCCCTCGACCTTTTCGCGGTGCTGCTCGGGGGGGCCACCGCGCTCCTGCCGGTCTACGCGCGGGACATCCTGCACACCGGGCCATGGGGGCTTGGGTTCCTGCGGGCGGCGCCGGCGCTTGGCGCGCTGGGAATGTCCGCCTTCCTGGCACGGACGCCGCTGCGTCACCACGTGGGACGCATCATGTTCGCCAGCGTGGCGGTCTTCGGGGTCGGCACCATCGTCTTCGCCGTCTCGACCTCTTTCACTCTTTCCGTCTGCGCCCTCATCGTGCTCGGGGCGGCCGATGTCATCAGCGTGGTCATCAGGAGCTCTCTGGTGCAGATCTCGACGCCGGACGAGATGCGGGGAAGGGTCAGCGCGGTGAACATGCTCTTCATCGGCACCTCCAACCAGCTCGGCGAGTTCGAGTCGGGGGCAACCGCCGCACTGTTCGGAACAGTGCCGGCGGTCATCATCGGAGGGGTAGGGACGATCGTGGTGGTGGTTTTGTGGATGAGGCTATTTCCGAAATTGGTGGAGGTGGACCGGCTACAGTAATGGGAGCGCAACGACTCCAGGGATAAAAGGAAATTGCCCGTTCACCCGTTCACCCGTTCACCCGTTCACCCGTTCGCCCGCCTCTCCCGCCTCTCCCGCCCCTCGAGCCCCCCGCGCAGCCAGGCGTAACCCGACCCCAGTCATCCCAGTCCATGCGGGCGGGACAGGTGCCGGCCATGTCACCGTGTCATAACGTTGACACGATTGCACTGGCGACGGTATAGTAACCTCAGCACGGGAATGCCACAAATATCCAAAATTAGTGGATTTTTACCTGATCCAACGGAGCCACATCGACCGATGGAAGGCCATACTATTCTCTTACTGGACGAGGACAAGAAGACGCTCGATTTCCTGGCGGCCTTCCTGGTCTTCAAGGGGTGCCAGGTGATCCAGGCGGCGGACGCGGAAGACGCCCTTCAGCAGGTAGAGGAGAACGCGGTCGACATGGTGTTCGCCGACACCCGCATGCAACATACCAGCGGGATCGACTTCATCAAGAGCGTGAAGGCACAGCGCCCGGAGGTCGTGATCATCGCCTACAGCCCCTTCGTCAATCGGGAGACCACCGAGGAGACGCTGAAGGCCGGGGCCTTTCTCGTCATGGAGAAGCCATTCAATCTCGAGTGCCTGGAGACCGCCATCCGCCAGGGCTTGGAACACCAGGAGCTTCAAGCCCGCTCGCTACGACATAAGCCGAAGGTGAAAAACCGCGAGCGCATGAAGGACATCATCGGCGAGAGCGAGAACATGCTGGAACTTTTCGAGATGGTGGAAAAGGTGGCGGGAACCGACTCCACCATCATGATCCATGGCGAATCGGGTACCGGGAAGGAACTGGTGGCCCATGCCATCCACGACCTTTCCTCCCGTGCGGACGGCAATTTCGTGGCGGTGAACTGCGCTGCCATCCCGGACGACCTGCTGGAGAGCGAGCTTTTCGGCCACGTAAAGGGATCCTTCACCGGTGCGGTGGTGACCCGGTTGGGAAGGTTCGAATTGGCCAACAAGGGGACGCTCTTCCTCGACGAGATCGGGGACATGAAGCCCAACCTGCAGGTCAAGCTGCTGCGCGTTCTCCAGAGCAGGGAAGTGGAACCGGTGGGGGGAACAAGGCCGAAGAAGGTGGACGTGCGGATCATCGCGGCCACCAACCAGAACCTGGAGCAGATGGTGGCCGAGAAGACGTTCCGTGAGGATCTCTACTACCGCCTTTCGGTGATACCGATCCACCTCCCCCCGCTGCGCGAGCGGGGAAGCGACATCAAGCTCCTGCTGAACAGTTTCCTGCACAAGTTCAGCAAGGGGAGCCATTGCAAGGTGGAAGGCTTCGACGAGCAGGTGATGGAGATCCTGACCCATTACCCTTGGCCGGGAAACGTGCGGGAGTTGGAAAACCTCGTCGAGCGCCTGGTGATCGTCTGCAGCGCGCCCCTCATCACCTACGAAGATCTGCCGGAAAAGTACCGGGGAGGAAGGGCGATCCCACGGGAAGGAGCGGGGGGCCCGGCGGGGTCACCGCAGATGGTGCTGCCGGCCACCGGCATCTCGCTGCAGGCGGTAGTGGAAGAGTTCGAGAACAGGCTGATCCTGCAGGCGCTGCAGAAAACGGGGGGTAACAAGAAGGAGGCGGCGATCCTGCTTAACCTGAAGCGGACTACCCTGATCGAGAAACTGAAGAAGAAAAACCTGGCCTACCCGCCACACCATTAGCGGTGTTCACCGCTTTTCACCCGGATAAAGCGCTCCCACCGGGCACTGGCCGAAACATTTGCCGCACGTCCTGCAGTCCCCTTCGCGGCGGGCGGCATGTTTGCGATAACCGTCGGCCTCGAGAGAATACCGGCGCTCGGGACAGGCCGACACACAACGCCCACACCCCGAACAGCGATGACTATCGATGACCGGCACCGACATGCCGGCGGACGCCCTTACTTCCTGATATCCCATCTATTCCTCACTTTCTGCTCAGACACAACACCACGACACCAAGGCAGATCCAGGGAAGGTATAATGTATGAGAATATAAAAGAACTGTCAAGGTGAGGTTGGAAAAGCCGTTTATGACGCAGGCACGGGGAGAGCGAGATAAACCCCTTGCACGATTAACCTATCCCGAATAAAATACGCAATCCTTAGAAGCACATCAATGAGACCGGAGGGGGCTTACATGAAAAAGATAGGCGTAGTACTTTCGGGCTGTGGAGTACGTGACGGAAGCGAGATTCACGAAGCGGTGTTGACCCTGCTCGCCATTGACAGAAGCGGCGCCAAGGCTGTCTGTTTCGCCCCGGACATTGAGCTGGACGAGATCAACCATGTGACCATGAAAGAGACCGGTGCGAAGCGCAACGTGCTGGTCGAATCGGCCCGGATCGCCCGGGGCGAGATAAGCGACGTCAAGAACGCCAAGGCCGCCGACCTCGACGCCCTGATCCTCCCGGGCGGCTTCGGCGCCGCCAAGAATCTCTGCAGCTTCGCGATGCAGGGACCCGCGGGAAGCGTGCAACCGGACGTGCTCCGCCTGCTCCGCGAGATGTCCCAGGCCCGCAAGCCGATCTGCGCGATCTGCATCGCCCCCGCGGTGGTCGCGCTGGCGCTCGGGAAGGACCTCGCTCCCCAGGTCACCATCGGGACCGACGCAGGGACTGCCCAGGCCATCAACGGCACCGGCAGCAAGCACGTCAACTGCCCGGTGAGCGAGTTCGTGGTCGACAAGGAGCATCTCATCGTCACCACCCCCGCCTACATGCTGGCAAGCCACATCGCCGAGGCAGCCGAAGGGATCGAGAAGGCGGTCAAGGCCACCATCGACCTCATCAGGGCCTAAAGGTGTCCGCCCCCCTTGAGGGGGAGGTACAGGGTGGGAGGGAGGCCGTTTTCGGTACTCCGTTGCACCGCCCCCCCCTAGCCCCCTCCCTCCAGGAGAGGGGGATCACATTAAGACATTTTTAATGATTCAACGGAGGGAACAACAAAGATGAAAAAACTGATCGTACTGGCAGCCTGCGTGTTACTCACCGCCTTGGTCGCCGGAAACGCGGCCGCCGAGGAACTGAGAGGGAGAGTGGCGCTCAACGCCAGGTTCGGGTTAATCAATCCGTCCAACAGCCAGATGGCCGACCGGGACGGCACCCTGCTGGTATCGACCGACCCCGGCATCATCGGTGGCGGCGGCCTCCTCTTCGGGGTCGACGACAACATCGCCATCGAAATCGACATCACCCGCTCCGTATTCCATACCTCGGGTCTCGGCACGGCGGGGATCACCAACCTCTCCATGGGGGGACAGTACCGTCTCCCGGAAAGGCAGCGCTTCGTACCCTACGGCGGCGCCGGGCTCGACGTCCTGATCAACGATCTCAGCGACAAGGTAGTCGACACGGTGGTCGGCGCCCACCTTGCGGTCGGTGTCGACTACATGCTCATGAGACAGGTGGCGCTCAACGCCGAGATCAAAGGGGTGGAGGCATTCTCGGCCGACGTGAGGGACTTCGGGGGGGGCAAGATCGGCGAGTTCGATCCCTCCAACTTCTCCTTCACGGTGGGAGCCAGGTTCTTCTTCAACTAGCTGCACCCAAATCGACGCAAAACGCCCCCTTTCCGGACGGAGAGGGGGCGTTTGTGTTTTTGGTTCGCCGCATGGCTTAAGGCGGGATGCCTGCAAGGCCAAATCCCCCCTGTCCCCCCTTTGTCAAGGGGGGGGCGGCAGGACCGACTAAGGCGGGGGCATCTACTCGATTTCTTCCTGCGTAAGGCCGAAGGCGCGGCGGTACTCCCTCTCCAGCCTCCCGACGTCTCCCCCCTCGATGAAGCCCCACGGCAGCGGCTCGTCCAGGGGGATATCGCGGTAGACCACGCGGTCGGTGTCGATCCCCACCTCCCGGGCCGCCGCCTTCCAGCCCCCCAGCCGGTCGGCCGCCACCAGCAGCGGTGCCAGCCTGCGGTCCCCACGGGAAAGAAGCGCCTGCAGATACGCCTCGCGCGGACTCTCGATCTGGAGCTTCACGTTGGAGAGCCGCCCGAGCGCCTTCTGCAGATACATCCACTTCTTCTCCACCGACCTGATCTCCTCCATCCCGCACCACTGGAACGGCGTGAACGGCTTGGGGATGAAGGGGTTGACGGAGAGCTGGATCTCGCCGAGCCGCTTGTTGGCCTTGGCGGCGGCGACCACCCGCTCCCGGATCCTGCCGACCAGCGCCACCAGTTCATCCAGGTCCTCCACCGTCTCGGTGGGGAGGCCGATGATGAAGTAGAGCTTCAGGTTCAGGATGTCGTGGCCGATCAAGAGATCGCAGGCGGCCAGGATCTGCTCCTCGTTAATCCCCTTCCTGATCAGGTCGCGAAGCCGCTGCGAGCCACCTTCCGGGGCCAGGGCGACGCTCTTTTGGCCGCTTGCCTTGAGCGCCTCGATCATCCGGTGGTCGAGGTGGTCGATGCGGAAAGACGAGACCGAGAATCTCCCTCCCGCCTCCACGATCTCGACCGCGAGATCCCCGATCCCCTGGTAATCGGAGACGGCGGCAGCGACGAGGCCGACCTTTCTCCCCTCCTCCACGCCTTTCATGACCTCCGCCCGGACCGACTCCTTGGAGCGGGTGCGGTAGGGAAGGTAGATGAACCCGGCGGCACAGAAGCGGCAGCCTCGCGGGCAGCCGCGGGAGAGCTCGACCAGGTGCATGCCGGAGAACTCGGTGCCCTCGGTGTGGATCTCGGTGACGGTGGGGCGGTCGTCAAGGTGCGCCTCCCAGACCCGCAGGACCCCCGCCGGGGCATCCGAATCCGGGTTCATCGAGACCAGGGCGCTCCCCTCGTAGACGGGATGATAGAGGGAGGGGACGTACACGCCGGGAATCCCGGCTGCCTGCCGCAGCAGGTCGTGACGCGACGTTGCCCCTTCTTTCATCAAGTCGAGCAGAGCGGGAAGCATCGGTTCCGCCTCCCCGACGCATACCAGGTCGAGAAAGGGAGCCACCGGCTCGGGATTGAGGAAGAGGGCTGCCCCGCCGCCCATGATGAGCGGCTGCCGCGGGGAACGCTCCTCAGCCATGGGAGAGATGCCGGAAAGCCTGAAGATGGTGGGGATGGCGAGATAATCGCTTTCGAAGGAGACCGAGAAGGCCAGGACGTCGAACGAGGAGAGCGGACGCTGGGATTCGAGGGAGAGGAGGGTTCCGCCGGTGCGGAGCAGCTCTTCGAGCTCGTCGTGGTCCGGGAGAAACGCGCGATCGCAGACGACCTCGGGGCAGTCGTTCATCATGGCGTAGACTGCCTGGAAGCCGAGGTTGCTCATGCCCGCGTGGTAGCGGTTGGGATAGACCAGGCAGCAGGAGAGCCTCCCCCCGCGATTGCCAAGCCCCCCGCCGCTCTCGCCGGCCAGGATGGTGCGTCTTTTTTCTATGCTCTTGCGCGACATCGGGTGAGAGTACCATCTTTTGGGGGAGAGGGGCAAGGGTGCAAGGGGAGGGAAAAGGCGTAATGAGTTGAAATCGCCGGCACGGTTTGCTAGTTTGCAGAAGTTGGCAGAGTAGATACGCGGGAAAGGAAGATACCATGAACAGCATCGCAGCCTTCTTCAAGTTCGACCATCACGGGACCACCTTCCGCCGTGAGACGGTGGCCGGCCTGACCACCTTCCTCACCATGGCCTACATCATCATCGTCAACCCGGCCATCCTCGAAAACGGCGGCATCCCCCGCGGCCCCTCCACCACGGCCACCATCCTCGCCTCCGTGTTCGGCACCGTCATCATGGCGCTCTTCGCGAACCGGCCGTTCGCCATCGCCCCCTACATGAGCGAGAACGCCTTCATCGCCTTCGTGGTGGTCAAGGTCATGGGGTACTCGTGGCAGACCGCGCTGGCGGCGGTCTTCTTCGCCGGGGTCATCTTCACCCTGCTCACCCTCTTCAAGGTGCGGAGCTGGCTTGCGGAGTCCATTCCCCTCTCGCTTAAGTGCGCCTTCGCCACCGGCATCGGCCTCTTCCTCACCTTTATCGGCCTCAACGAGACCGGGATCGTCACCCTCGGCATCCCCGGCGCTCCCGTCAAGCTCGGAAGCCTCGCCCAGCCTTCGGTGCTCCTGGCGGTGGCGGGGCTCCTCTTCACGGTGATCCTGATGTCCCGGCGCATCCCCGGCGCCATGATGATCGGGATCGTGGCGACCACCATCGGCTCCATCGCCCTCAAGGTCACTCCCCTCCCCAAAGCGTACGTGAGCCTCCCCCCCGACCTCTCCCCGATCCTCTTGAAGCTCGATCTCCACGGGGCCCTTCAGCCGGCCTTCTTCCCCATCGTACTGACCATCTTCATCATGGCCTTCCTCGACACCGTGGGAACCCTCCTCGGGCTCTCCATGCGCGCCGACCTCTTGGACGAGGACGGCAACCTCCCCGAGATCGAGAAACCGATGATGGCCGACGCCCTGGCGACCATGGTTGCTCCGCTTTTAGGAACCACGACCACCGGCGCCTACATCGAATCGGCGGCCGGCATCGAGGAAGGAGGCCACACCGGATTCGCCTCGCTGGTGACCGCCCTCCTCTTCCTGCTGGCGCTTTTCCTCGCCCCGCTCTTCACCCTGGTGCCGCCGCACGCCTACGGGATCGCCCTGATCGTCATCGGCTCGTTCATGCTGGAGCCGCTCACCAGGATCGATTTCAACGACCTCACCGAGCTGATCCCGGCCTTCTTGACCATCGTGCTGATGGTCTTCACCTACAACATCGGGGTGGGAATGACCGCCGGCTTCATAAGCTATCCGCTGATGAAGGCGGCGACCGGCCGGATCCGGGAGGTGAAGAGCGGCGTCTGGGTGCTGGCTCTCCTGTCGCTTTCCTATTTCCTGTTCGGAGTGAAGAGTTAGGGCTGCCGGATCGGGAAGGGGACGGACTGAAGAAGGAAAAGGAAGGGGACTGGCACCTGTGGAGCCAGTCCCCTTTGTATTCAACTCCGCAATTGGTACCTCACCTGGCGGCGGCGAGCCTCGCACGGATTTTCCCCATCAGCGGGAACCCGGCGGCGGTCTTGTTCAGCCTGACCAGGCCGAAGACGTACGGTCCCCGCTGCTCGGCCAGCATGTTGCCGTAGAGGGGATCGAGCCCGGTCAGGGTCGCGCCGAAGCGATCCTCCCCGTAGAGGATCATGCTGCCGCTGTTTTGCAGGTAGCTCCGATAGTTCCTGAAGGCGGCAACCGCATCGGTCACCGAATCGGTGAGCACGATGTAGGCCCGGGCCGGCTCTCCCCCGACCATGACGTCCGCCACCAACCCCCTCGGGAAAAAGTCGTAGCCAAGGAGGCTGGTCGCCTTGTACTGAACGCTCCCCTTCACCACCTCGGGAAGATCGAAAAGCCCGGTTTCCTTGGGAGCCCCCTTGGACGGCGGAAGCAGGCGGGAGACCTCGTTGGCACAGCCCTCCAAGGGCCCCTTCCCGGTATCGGGGGTGCCGGTCGACTGGAGGCGGACAAAATAGCGGTCCTGGTAGAAGAAGAGCTGGCTTTCGGTCACCGCTCCCTCGCTGCCGGTCTTGATTGTCTCGGACCCTTCCGGGCGGTACCCGGAGAACATCCCGAAGGCGTCGAGCGGGGAGCCCATCCGGTAGATGTCGACATCGAAGCCCTGCTCCTTGTGGACGTAGCGCCCATAGGAAAGGAACTCGAAGCCGTAGGGGAAGAAGATCTCCGCCTCGCCGTCGATGCGGTCAGAGAGCGTCTCACGGCCGTAGACCGCGGGCTTTCCGTCCAGCTTCCACCCCGCTCCGCAGGCAGGCTTCGGCAGAAGCCGCACCGGGTCATCCGCCGCCAGTGCGACAGATGCATGGAAGTGTCCCGCCACGACGACGGCCATCAAGCGCCCGATCATACCACTATCGAATTTCATACCTCTCCATTTGCGGCAATTACCCGCGCGTTTCCCCAGCCGCCCCACTGCGCTCGTTGACACAGTGTGTATCGGTGTGTATAAAATATTCATGACCAGCAAAGAAATTATAAGACGCCTGGAAAGCGAGGGGTGGTACTGCGTGGGTGGCAAGGGAGACCACCAAAAGTACAAACACCCGTCGAAAGCCGGTCATGTCGTTGTCCCACACCCAAGAAAGGAAATAGCGACCGGAACGTTGCTAACCATTTACCGTCAAGCCGGTTGGGATTGGAGGTAGTCATGTTGTATCCCGCGTATATCCACCTCGGCGATGAGGAACACGCACACGGTGTCACCATTCCGGATTTCCCCGGTTGCTTTTCGGCAGCCGATGAATGGGTTGACCTGCCACGGATGATCCAGGAGGCCGCGGAAGTATATTTCGAAGGTGAAGATATGCCCGTTCCTGCGCCAACCCCCTTGGAGAAACTGGCGGCAAATCCCGATTATCAGGGGGGAGTCTGGCTTTTAGTGGACATCGACCTGGCCAAGCTAAAGGTCAAGGCAAGGCGGGTAAATATCACGTTATCGGAAAAATTACTGTACGAAATCGACGAGTATGCGGAGCAGAACCATATGACCCGTTCCGGGCTACTCGCGCAGGCCGCAGACCAATTTATTCATCGCAAACCTTCTGCATGAGAGCTCACCCCAAAAGCCCCCTCGCCCGCTCCATCTTGGCCGCGATGTCGAGCCCGTTGACGCAAGCCGCCTGGCAGCTGCCGCACTCGAGGCAGGCGGCGGCATCGGCGCCGGGGCGGATCTCCCGGTAGGTCGCCCGCGCCAGCTCGTGATCGCCATAGCCCCCTTCCGCGTACATGAGTGCGCGGTTGACGTTGCCGATCTCCACGCCTGCCGGGCATCCCGCCTCACAGGAGCCGCACATGGTGCAGTAAAAGCCCTCCACCGCCTCGGCGTAGCGTTCCAGCCGCCGCCTATCCGCGTAGGTGAATTTCATCCCCATCACCGCGATGTTCTCCCTCAGCTGGGCGAGGTCCTTCATCCCGGGGATCGCCACCGAGACGTCGGGGTTTTGCAGCACCCACTTGAGCGCCGCCTGGTGCGCGGTGATCTTCCCGAGGGAGGTGGTCCGGTAGCCCCCGGCCTGGGTCTTCATGGCGATGATGCCGATTCCCGCCTTGGCGGCCCGGGAGATAGCCTGCCCCACCTCGGGAGGCGTTTTGAAATTATAGGAGACCAGGCAGGTGTCGAAGAATCGCTCCCGGTCGTCCACCAGCGCGTTCAGCACCTCCGCCTGGCCGGTGTGGGTGGTCACCCCGCAAAACCTCACCTTCCCCTGCCTCTTCAGCTCCTGGAGCGCCTCCCGCGTTTCCGGGATGAAGATCCGCTGCTTGTTGGTCAGGTTGTGCAACTGGATGACGTCGAGGTAGTCGGTCTTAAGCGCCCGGAGGCTCGCCTCCACGTCCTGGATGATCCCCACCTTGGAGCGGGAGTCGGGGAGCGTCTTCGTCGCGAGGAAGATCTTGTCCCGCCGCCCCTTGATGGCCTTGGCCACGATGGCCTCGTTGTTCCCCCCCATGTACTTGCGGGCGGTGTCCACGTAGTTGACGCCATGCTCCAGGGCCACCCGGATCACCTCCGGCTCGGGCGTCAGCATGGCGCCGAAACTGACCACGGTAACCTTGAGGCCGGTCCGTCCCAGGGTGCGGTAAACGGGGGCCGGAAACTCGGCGGGAGCGGTCCCCGCGTACTGCTGCACCACCTCGGCCAGGGCCTTGCCGCCCAAAAGCGCCGACGTGGTCCCCACCATCCCCGCCGTGATGAAGGTCCTCCTGCCGATCCCCCTGCCACTTCTGTCAGCCATGATAATGCCTCCTGTCATGCTCACACGGCGAAAGCCGTCTCACATTGGATGATTACCTGCTCCAACAGCGCGCCTGTCCGGCCGATCCTGATCAATGCTACGACCTTATAGCACGAATTCCAGCAGGCAAAGCCATTTTTCTACCTGATTAGCGCCAATCTTCCGCTGGAAGACAAGCGCGACATATTACGTCGTAGGTGGTTCATATAATCACGGCACATTCCATCCGAGGAGGCTGCCGTGAAGAATCGTTTCCAGTTCCAGTCA
>NZ_BLXW01000023.1:0-74112 GCF_054784495.1 Geomonas sp. Red276 | reverse complement strand
CTTCCAACGGGATACGCGGTGGCCCCTCTCCGTTTGTAGAAACAGACATAACAAAACCCCCCTAGCCGCTTAGACTAGGGGGGTACGGGTAATTGTCAAGATTTTTTCAACACGTTAGGTAAACGGCTTGCGGTAATCCGGCGGGCCTTTTGTTGTTCACCACTTTTTGCCGCGCGCCTCTTGGCGCGCGTGGTAGAGCTTTTCGGTGAAGCCACCCTCGCGCAAGAAGTCGGCCTCCAGGCGGCGGAGCAGCTTGTCCAGCAGGAAGTTGGTCTGGTGGACCAGGCAGACCAGCGTGTTGGCCGCCACCTCCGCCGGGTCCGACTCGACATAGGTCCTATAGGTCTCATAGGTCCTATTGGCCCTATAGGCCAGTTGTCGGACCTCCTCTGCACGCCCATCCTCTTTTCCCCAGAGCTTCAGCCCCCGCTGCCGCAGAAAGTCGCGGTAGTCCAGCAGCAACTCCTCAAGGCTCGCGCGCGCTACTCCGACTAGCTTCAACTCCGTCTTCTTGGAGGTCACGCTCGCCATGCTTCCTTCGGCGATGTTCTGTTTGCCGCTGCGGGCCGCCTGCACCATCTGATCGTGGGTGCGGGAGCGCCGGTCAATGAAGCGGTCACAGAAGCCGACGGTGGCATCATAGATGATCTCCGCCCCTTGGTACGACTTCAGCCCCTGGTAACCGCCGTGTGGCGGAATTACTCCTGAGTTCGTTCGTTCTCCCATGGCGGCCTCCGCACACACCGAGTCGTCTCCATCCCAAAACGATAGCAAGGGGCAACCGGTTTTTCCACCAGCTAAACAAAAAGGCCCGCCGGAATCCCGGCGGGCCTTTTTGCTGCTGCGTCAGTCTACGACGAATTACATCTCGTCGAACTGGAGGTACTTGTACACGCTGGCCTTGTTGGGCTCGACCTTCTCTTTGTAGACGGCGAGGTACTCGGCCGGGGTCGGGAGCTTGCCCAGGTTGACGGTGACGGCACCGAGCTCGGCGGAGCCGAGGAATACCTTGGCGCCATTGCCGATCCTGTCGTCGAAGTTACGGGTCGAGGTGGAGAACATGTTCACCCCGTCGGGCACGCGGGCCTGGTTACCCATGCAGAGCGAGCAGCCGGCGATTTCCACGCGGGCGCCCATGGCGCTGTACACGGAGAAGTAAGCCTCGTCCTTCAGCTTCGCCTGATCCATGCGGGTCGGCGGGCAGATCCAGGTGCGGACGTTCGGGTTGAACTTCTGGCCCCTCCAGATTTCGCCGGCGGCGCGGAAGTGGCCGATGTTGGTCATGCAGGAACCGAGGAAGACGTCCTGGATCGGGGTGCCGGCAACCTCGGAGAGGAGCTTGACGTCGTCCGGGTCGTTCGGGCAGGCGAGGATCGGCTCGGTGATCTCGGCGAGGTCGATCTCGATGACGGCGGCGTACTCGGCGTTGGCGTCGGCGGCGAGGAGCTTCGGTGCTTTGAGCCACTCGTTGACGGCGTCGATGCGGTTCTGCAGGGTCTGGGCGTCCTGGTAGCCATCGGCGATCATCTGCTTCATGAGGGCCACGTTGGAGCGGAGGTAAGTAGCCACCGACTCCTCGGAGAGCTTGATGCAGCCGGCGGCGGCGCTTCTCTCGGCGGCGGCGTCGGTCAGCTCGAAGGCCTGCTCGACGGAGAGGTTCGGAAGGCCTTCCATCTCGAGGATGCGGCCGTTGAAGATGTTGACCTTGTTCTTCTTGGGAACGGTCAAAAGGCCCTGCTTGATGGCCCAGTACGGAATGGCGTTCACGGCGTCACGCAGGGTGATGCCCGGGTTGAACTGGCCTTTGAAGCGGACCAGGACGGACTCCGGCATGTCGAGCGGCATGAAGCCCAGCGCGCCGGCGAAGGCGACCAGACCGGAACCGGCCGGGAAGGAGATCCCGATCGGGAAACGGGTGTGGGAGTCGCCGCCGGTACCGACGGTGTCCGGAACCAGCAGACGGTTCAGCCAGGAGTGGATGACGCCGTCGCCCGGCTTCAGCGGTACGCCGCCACGCTCGATGATGAACTGCGGCAGGGTCTTGTGCATCTTGACGTCGGCCGGTTTCGGGTAAGCGGCGGTGTGGCAGAAGGACTGCATGAACATCGGAGCAAGGAACTTGAGGCAGGCAAGCTCTTTGAGCTCGTCGGCGGTCATCGGGCCGGTGGTGTCCTGGGAACCGACGGTGGTCATCTTCGGCTCGCAGGCGGTACCCGGGAGGATCCCTTCGACGCCGCAGGCCTTGCCGACCATCTTCTGGGCCAGCGAGTAGCCCTGGCCTGCCTTCGGTACCGGGTTGACCGGCAGGGTGAAGACGGTGGTGGCGCCAAGGCCGAGGGCCTTGCGGGCGCGGTCGGTGAGGGCGCGGCCGATGATCAGCGGGATACGGCCGCCGGCGCGGTACTCGTCAAAGAGGGTGTTGGGAGCCACGGTGAAGGTGGAGAGGACTTCGCCCCCTTCGGTCCTGACTTCGCCCTTCTTGGAGTCGATCACGATGACGTCGCCGGTCTTCATCTTGGTCACGTCGGTCTTGATCGGGAAGGCGCCGGAGTCCTGGGCGGTGTTGAAGAAGATCGGGGCGATGACGCCGCCGATGATGATGCCGTTACGACGCTTGTTGGGAACCGCCGGGATGTCCTCACCGATGTGCCAGAGCACGCTGTTGCAGGCGGATTTCCTGGAGGAACCGGTACCGACGACGTCGCCCACGAAAGCGACCTGGAAACCATCGGCGCGGAACTTGGCGATGGTGGAGTTGCCGTCCGGGAAGCGGGTCTTGCCCATGGCGAGGGCGTGCAGCGGGATGTCCGGACGGCTCCAGGCGTCACCGGCCGGGGAGAAGTCGTCGGTGTTGATCTCGCCGTCGACCTTGTAGACCTTCACCTTGACGGTCTCGGCCAGGCCCGGCTTGGAGGTGAACCACTCGGCGTTGGCCCAGGACTCGAGAACGGTCTTGGCGGCGGCGCTGGTCTTGGAGAGAGCGACGACCTCGTCGAAGGCGTCGTACACGAGGGTGGTGCCGCAGAGCGCTTTCACGGCCTCGTCGGCCAGCTCGGCGTCTTTGAGGGCGGCGACCAGCGGGGCCACGTTGTAGCCCCCCAGCATGGTGCCGAGGATCTGCACGGCCTCTTTCTTGGAGATGAGCGGGGACTTCTTGGTGCCAGCCACGATCTGGCCAAGGAAGGCGGCCTTCACTTCGGCAGCCGGGTCAACACCCGGGGAAACCCTCTCTTTGAGGAGGTTGAGGAGGAAAGCCTCTTTGCCGGCAGGCGGGGCTTCCAACAGTTTGCACAGCTCGGCGGTCTGCTCCGGATCCAGCGGTTTGGCCGGAATGCCGAGAGCATTTCTTTCTGCTTCTTGCTTCAAGTAAGCTTCGATCATGATCCCTCCTCAGAAATTGTTCTGCTATTTTCGGTGGTTATGGAGAAACTACAGGTCAGACATCGTTGGCTGGAACGGATACTGTATACAGTTTTTACCCCTGTTTGTCAATTATTGAAATGGAGGAAATATGGGAAATATCTAGCCAAGCAGATTGACGGGACGAGGAATGTTTGCAACTAAAAAACAGTTGCATAAAAGATGCGGCATGCTGTAATGGAGATAACTACCGAGGAGGTCACCCATGTCCAGGCTCGAGAAATTGCTCAGGCGGCTCCTCGGCAAACCGGTCGATTTCACCTGGACGGAGGCAACCGCCCTTCTGCAGCAGCTTGGTTTCACCTTTATCAAAGGCGAAGGCTCGCGGAGAAAGTTCTATCACGAGGAGACCAAGACCTTGATCATCCTGCATGAGCCGCATCCGGGAAGAACACTGAAAAGGTATGCCGTCCAAGAGCTGGTCTCTCACCTCCAGGAAGGGGGATTCATAAAATGAGCAATGTGTTTGAGCACAAAGGTTATACCGGATCTATCGAAGTGAGCGTCGAGGACCGTTGCTTCTACGGGAAGATTTTACTGATCAATGACAAGGTGACCTACGAAGCAGACCGCTTTGATACCTTGGAAAGCGAGTTCAGAAACGCAGTCGATGACTACTTGAGAACGTGCGCCGAGGTAGGTAAGGAACCTGACCGCCCCTTTAAGGGGTCCTTCAACGTCAGGATTAGCAAGGAGCTGCACAGAAAAGCGGCGCTGAAAGCTCTCTCCTCGAACGTCTCTCTCAACGAGTTTGTGTCGAAAGCTATTGAGCTTTATGTAGACAGCCCCGGCGCTGTAGCAACCGCCCGTCATGACAATAGCTGACCGACCAACAGCAAACAGGATAAATTAAAAGCCCGCTGGCTAAGAAGCCAGTGGGCTTTTAATTATTGTGCGCCATTTCGTCAGGGCTAATTGCGGCTACGCTTGGTCCGGTATGGTCAGCAGTTCCGGATGTGAGTAGACGGTGAACTTGCCGCCGCGCAGGTAGCCGATGAGGACCATGCCGGCTTGCTCGCAGATGCGGATGGCCATGTCGGTGGGGGAGGTGCGGGACGCAAGGAGCGGAATCCCGAGGAAAGCGGCCTTGGCAGCCATTTCGGCGGAGATGCGGCCCGAGGTTACCAGCATCTTTCCGGCGATGTCGGTTTTTCTCAAGAGAGCCTCGCCAGCCAGGCGGTCGACGGTGTTGTGGCGCCCGATGTCTTCGGCGTAGAACATGAGGTCGCCGTCCAGGTCGCCAAGGGCGGCGGAGTGGACGCCACCGTGGCTCTTGTACTTCTCGGCCTTCTGGGCGAGTTGCTCCATCAGGTTGAAAACGGCGGCAGTGGACACCGGCCCCGGACTGGCGACGACGGGGATCCCCTCGGAGCCGGGGAGTGAAAAGGTGACGCCGGTGCCGCAGCCGGAGGTAAGGATCGGCTTGAGGGTCTCCGGCATCTCGCCCCGGATGCGGACGTTGGCGACGCCGAAGTCGTTGCAGACGCTTAGCATGAGGAAGTCTTCGGCCCGGCTGACGAACCCCTGCACGCGCAGGAAGCCGGCCACCAGGAAGCGAAGGTCGTGGGGAGAGGCGACCAGGGTGACGATATCTTTGTCGTTGACGCGGAGGGCCAGGGGTAACTCCTGTACGACGCCGGCCTCTCCGGGAGTGAGGGTACCGCCTGAAAAAACGTGAATCACTGGCATGCGCTGCTTGGTTCCTTTAATAACTGGGGATGAGCGGGGGTGAGGGAGATCTTAAAATCTGCCCTCACCCGCCCTTCGGGCACCCTCTCCCCGAAAGGGGCGAGGGTATGAGTAAAAGCCTTCCGGCACCCTCTCCCCTAAAGGGGCGAGGGATTTTTACGAAGCTACGGTAGTTCCTTACTTGATGCCGCCGATGCAGAGGTATTTCACCTCGAGGTAGTCCTCGATCCCGTACTTGGAGCCTTCACGGCCGGTGCCGGACTCCTTGACGCCGCCGAAGGGGGCGACGGTGGTGGAGATCAGGCCGGTATTGATGCCGACGATGCCGTACTCGATCCCTTCGGCAACCCGCCAGACGCGGGAGATGTCCTGGCTGTAGAAGTAGGCGGCCAGGCCGAACTCGGTGTCGTTGGCCATCCGGATCGCCTCCTGCTCGGTCTTGAACCGGAAGAGCGGCGCCACCGGCCCGAAGGTCTCCTCGCGGGCCACCAGCATCGCCGGCGTCACGTCGGCCAGCACGGTCGGCTGGAAGAAGGTGCCGCCCAGGGGGTGGCGCTTGCCGCCGGTGATGACGCGGGCGCCCTTGGCGAGCGCATCGTTGATATGCTCCTCGACCTTGTCCACCGCGGCCCCGTCGATGAGCGGACCCTGCTGGGTCTCGCCTTTCAGGCCGTCCCCCACCACCATCTTGTTGACGGCGGCCGCGAGTTTCTCGGCGAACTTGTCATAGACGCCATCCTGCACCAGGAAGCGGTTGGTGCAGACGCAGGTCTGGCCGGTGTTGCGGTACTTGGAGATGAGCGCCCCATCCACTGCCGCATCGATATCGGCGTCGTCGAAGACGATGAAGGGTGCGTTGCCGCCCAGTTCCAGGGATACCTTCTTCACGGTCCCCGCACACTGTGCCATCAGCTTCTTGCCGATCTCGGTGGAGCCGGTGAAGGTCAGCTTGCGCACCAGGGGGTTCCCGGTCAACTCCCCGCCGATCGGGCCGGAGGAGCCGGTCACCACCGAGAAGACGCCGTCCGGGACCCCGGCGCGACGGGCAAGCTCGGCCAGGGCCAGGGCGGAATACGGGGTGGCAGTGGCGGGCTTCACCACCATGGTGCAGCCGGCGGCCAGCGCAGGCCCCGCTTTCCTCGTGATCATGGCGGACGGGAAGTTCCAGGGGGTGATGGCGGCGCAGACGCCGATCGGCTCCTTGGTCACCACGATCCGTTTGTCGCTCTGGTGGGGAGGAATCACGTCCCCGTAGATACGTCTCCCCTCTTCCGCGAACCACTCGATGAAGGAAGCGGCGTAGACGATTTCGCCCTTCGACTCAGCCAGCGGTTTCCCCTGTTCGGCGGTCATCAGCACGGCGAGATCTTCCTGGTTCTCCAGCATGAGATCCGACCATTTCCGCAGGATCAGCGAGCGCTCGTGGGCGGTCTTCGCACGCCAGGCCGGGTACGCCCGGTTGGCCGCCTCGATGGCCCGGCGCGTCTCGGCAGCCCCCATCTTCGGGATGGTGCCGATCTTTTCCCCGGTGGCGGGATTGCTCACGTCGAGAGTCTCGCCGCTATCTGCGCCGACCCATTTCCCGTCTATGTAACAGAGCTGCTGAAAAAGCGTGCTGTCCTTTAATGCCGGCATGTCTCCTCCCTTTGATCGATGTAATAGAAGTCAGAGTTTCAACATTTCCAACTGAACGAACGCAAGACAGATCCCGCCCCGTTTCTCAAAGGGTAGAAACCTGCTCCAAAGAGTCGTGGTGATGCGCAGGATTTGGGCAAAAACCGATCCCGATTCTATACCTTAACTCCCCTGGCGGCGGCAACAGAAAAACCGTGATCCCGGCCTCCCGCAGCCCCAAAAGAAATGCCTCTTCACTGTCAGTCGAAGAGGCATCCCTTGATGGTACATCTGACCCGGACGGTTACTTGGCCGGTTGCACCGTTTTCTGCTGCAGGCGGTCCAGATAGTTCGCGGTGTAGATGTAGTCGTCGACATAGTCACGCTTGCCGTCGCCGTTGAGATCGTACTTCGGTGCCGAGGCGGTGCCCCGCTCCTTGAGGAACAGTGCGAAGTCGGCCTCGGAAGGCGCGGTCCCCTTCTTGGCAGTCGGCAGATCCACCCTGGGAGCCACCGTCAGCGGGAATTCCTGCACCACGCCGCCGTGCAGCATGGTAACCGAGGCACCGACGGTCCCCTGGTCGGGGCGGACCTCGATCTCCCATTCGCCGTCGCCGGTCCGGTCCAGGGCCACGTAATGGGCCGAGGTGAAGGAGAAGTTGGGAGCGCGGTCGCCGGGAACGCCGGTGATGGTAAGAATCACCGTGGACTTACCGTCGGCAATAGCCACCGGCGGGGTCTGGGCGAAGGTTGTAGAGTTTTCCGGCCTGAACAACGCCATGAGGTTTTGAGGAGTCTTATCGCCGGTGAAGAGCCTGAAGCGCTCAAGGACGCTGACCAACTGCCTCGCCTGGTAAACCTGCTGGGGGGCCGGCTTGCCGGTGCTCTCCTGCTGGTCCGCCGGCGGAGTGGAAGCGGTTTGGGCGGCAGCACCCTGGCTAGCGCCCCGCCCCTGCCCCTCCTGGTCGGCGGGCTGGGCCGCACGGGGGGCCTGGGTGTCGGTCGGGGCACTGTCGCCCGGGAAGGTCAGGGTCCCTCCGGCCACGAAGGGCTGCGTGGAGGTCGTCCCTTTGGCCGCCGTCGTGGTGTCGGTGGTGCCGGTGGTGCCGGGGGTGCCGGGGGTGGTGCCGCCGCTCGGCGATCCGCCCCCGCTAGCGCTACCGGCAGTGGTATCGGTATTGGAGGCGACCGCTGACGGGTTCCGTATGTAGGTGGCCACGGCTACATTTTTGCCATTACTATCGACGGCTTGGACGCTAAAAGAGGTGATCACTCCGGCGGTGCCGGCGACCGGGGTAAAACTGATGGAAAGGGCAACACCGTTGGAGGTGATGGTTTTTCCGGACATGACACCTGCGACCTGAATTGGGTTCGCACCGGCGTTGGGGACCACCATCATCCCCCCCAGCAGCGCTCCTGTGGTCACCGAGGGATTGGACAGTGTGGTGGAGTCGTAACCGATATTGAGATGGATGCCGCCAACGCCCTGGAGATTCCCCTGAACGACGAAATTCCCGTCGTTGTTGGGCGAGGAGATGGTTAGTTGGGATGCGGCAAAGGCTGATACGGGAAGAAGAAGTAACAGGGTGGCCAGAAGGGTGCGGAGGATACGGTTGAACTTCGGCATGCATCACCTCATAGAAGCAGCGCTCATAGGTCGAGGCCGGGACTGTTAAACAGCGGCTCGATTACCTAAAAGCCGCGGCAGTTATAGGTATAAACTTTACTGACCGCCCCGGAAAGTGTCAAGACGATTGAGGATGAACGCGGCACAGCGAAGGTCGGCGATTGTCTGCAAAGAGCATAAAAAAAACGGAAGGGAGATCCAGCTTCCCTTCCGTTTTCTATTAGCCGGTTGTTACCTCACGGTCAGGAGAGTTTCCCCATGGCCTTGAGGATGTCCCACCCTTTGAGGAGATCGAGCGCACGCAGGATCTGAGAGTCACCCTTGATCTGCTCGTCGGTCTTGTAGGGAGCCGGGGCCGCCTTCTTCGCGTCGGCATCATCCTTCTTGTCGTTCTCGAAGTGGTTCTCGAGGTCCTTCTCCCTGATGTGCATCCCGTCCTTCTTCTCGGGGGTGGCGGCGATCTCCACCTTCTCGGCCACGATGTCCGGGGTGATCCCCTTGGCCTGGATGGAGCGTCCGCTCGGGGTGAAGTAACGGGCGGTGGTGAGCCGCAGGCCCGAGTTGTCGGAGAGCGGGATGATGGTCTGGACGCTACCCTTGCCGAAGCTCTGGGTACCCATGACCACGGCGCGCTTGTGGTCCTGCAGGCAGCCGGCCACGATCTCGGAGGCCGAGGCCGAACCGGAGTTGATCAGCACCACGATCGGGTAGCCGGACTCCTTGCCCCCCTTCCTCGAGGTGAAACGCATCTGGGAATCCTTCTCGCGCCCTTCGGTGTAGACGATCAGTTTCCCTTCGTCGATGAAGTGCTCGCAGACGCGGACCGCCTGGTCGAGGAGCCCGCCGGGATCGTTCCTCAGGTCGAGCACCAGCCCCTTGAGTTTCTTGTTGTCCGGCTCCAGCGCCCTAAGCGCCTTCTCGAGGTCGTCGTCGGTCTTCTCCTGGAACTGGGAGATCCTGATGTAGCCGTAGCCGTCGTCGAGCACCTTGTACTTGACGCTCTTGACCTGGATGATGTCGCGCTCGAGGGTGAACTCCTTGGTCTTCTCGAACCCTTCACGCATGATGGTCAGGGTGACCTTGGTCCCCTTGACCCCCCTCATCCTTTTCACCGCCTCGGTGATGGTCAGGTCCTTGGTGAACTTGTCGTCGATCTTGAGGATCTGGTCGCCGGCCTTGATGCCGGCCTTGAAGGCGGGGGTGTCCTCGATCGGGGAGATGACGGTGAGGATGCCGTCCTTCACGGTGATCTCGATGCCGAGACCGCCGAAGGCACCCTTGGTGTCGATCTTCATCTCCTTGTAGGTTTCGGGAGGCATGAAGGAGCTGTGGGGATCGAGCGACGTGAGCATGCCGTTGATGGCCCCGTAGATGAGCTTCTTGGTATCCACCTCTTCCACGTAACTCTTCTTGACGATGGCCAGTACATCGGTAAAGAGCTCGATCGACTCGTAATCGTTGCCGCCACCTTGGGCCGCACATCTGCGCTGGACCCCGAAAGCGATGGCCAGCGTAAGCAGGGAAACGGTGGTGACAAACACAGTCACCTTCTTGAATTTACTGCCCTTGAACATTCTGCCTCCCTTATAGGTTGCTTGTCCTAGACTGTCATCTGAACCAGGGCGACGGATCAACCGGTTTTCCCTGGTATCTGATCTCGAAATAGAGCATGGGGCCCTTAGCCGAGTCGACATCCCCTACGCTAGCCAGGACATCGTTTCTGGCCACCTTGGACCCCACCTTTTTGGCCACTGAGGAAGCGTGGGCGTAGAGACTGAAAAAGCCTCCCCCGTGGTCAACGATAACCATATTACCATACCCTTTGAAATAGTTGGCAAAAATCACTTCTCCGTCATACACGGCGCGGATGGGTGTACCCGCCGGGGCGGCCACCGAAATGCCGTTACTGACAGTGAAGGAGTTGAACTCGGGAGATTTATGCCTTCCGAAGCGGTCCACGATGGTCCCTTTGACCGGCATGGAGAGTCTCCCCTTCTGACTCCCCATCCCGTGGTCGGGAACCGGAGGCGGCGCCGGCAGCAGGGCCTGTTCACCCTTGCCGTGAGCCTTGGAACTATACCCCTTTCGATTGTGGGCTTCAAGCGCCTTTCGGTTTCTCGCCTCCAGCTTCGCGAACATGGCCTGAAGCCTGCGGGCGTTGGCCTGGAGATCCTTGATCGAGGCCAGGTACCCCTGCTTGTCCTTGCGGACCTTGGCGAGGTAATCGGCCTTTTTCTGCTTCTCCTCCTCGATCTCCCGCTTCTTGGCCTCCATCGACTGGCGGATCCCCTCCTTGCGGGCAGCCTCCTGCTCCAGGCGCTGCTTCAACCCCCGCAAGCGGTCGAGGTTCTCGCTGTACTGGGCGAAGAGCTTCTTGTCGTTTTCCAGGACGCTCCGCAGGTACTTGAGGTTCTCGCTCATCTGGGGAAACGATTCGGAGGAGAAGAAGACCCGCAGGTTCCCGGTATCCCCCCCCTTGTAAAGGGCGGCCACCCGGCGGTTGATCTGCTGGCGCTTTTTCTCGGCTTCCTGGCGCTCGCGCTCGATCTCCTGCATGGTCTTGTCGACACCCTTCTCCACCACTGCGAGGTCGCGGCCGAGCGTGACGAGCTTCGCCTGCTTTTCGGCCAGGGACTTCTGGATCTGCTGGAGCTCCCCGCTGACCTGGGTCTCGACCTTCTTGGTCTTCGACAGGAGGGCGTTCTTCTCCTTGATCTGCTTCTTGACCCCCTGCAGGTCCTCGCGCACCCCCGCAAGCGAAAGCGACGGCACGAGCAGGAGCAGGAGGATTATGGCTCCGGTTATTCTCATGCTAGACGTTCACGAACCTTCTGAGGGAGGTTGCGCTCCCGATGAACCCGAGCAGCACCCCCCCCAGCAGAATCCCTGCCAGGTGGGCCGGCGGCAGAAACGACAACCCGGCCGAAGCGGGATTGACCCCGAGGAAGTTGCCGGCGTTTTTCAGGAAGGCGTAGTAGCAGACCAAAAGCGCCGCCACCGAGAGCACCGCTCCCAGCGCCCCCTGCAGGACCCCCTCGATC
Source organism: Geomonas sp. Red276 (assembly GCF_054784495.1). Taxonomy (NCBI): domain Bacteria; kingdom Pseudomonadati; phylum Thermodesulfobacteriota; class Desulfuromonadia; order Geobacterales; family Geobacteraceae; genus Geomonas; species Geomonas sp. Red276. The sequence goes on along the minus strand of NZ_BLXW01000023.1, from coordinate 62,721 downwards.
AGGAAGGGGGCCTTGATGAAGAGACGGGTGGCACCTACCAGGCCGAGCACCTCCAGTTCGTCCTTCCTGGCGTAGATGGTCAGCTTGATGGTGTTGGAGACGATGAAGAGCACGGTGACCGCCAGGAAGCCCCCTAGGAGCATTCCCATCAGCCGGAACAGGTTCATGAAGGAGTTGAAGCGCTTCACCCACTCCTCGCCGTACTGCACCTCCCCGATCCCGTCGATCTTCTTTAGCGACGAGACGAAGGTGGCGACCTGCGCGGTGTCGCGGTGCGAGCGGTCGAGGCTGATCTCCATGGAGGCGGGGAGGACGTCCGCCGTCACCCCCTCGAGAAGCGATTCCTGCCCCTTTAGGCGGGCGCGCAGCCTCTTCTCGGCCTCCTGCTGGGAGACGAAGAGCACCTTGGAGGCGCCGGGGATGTTCATGATCCTCCCCTTGAGGGCGGTGACCGCGAGCGGGGCCGGTTCCTTGTCGAAGTAGACGGTCACCTGGACCTTGTCGCTCCACCCCTGCGCCATGTGCTCGAGGTTCACGTACACCAGGAGAAAGAGCGAGGCGATCAAGAGCGCCAGGGCGATGGTCCCGACGGTGACCACGCTCACGAAGGGGTTCTGCCTGAGGTTCGCCAGCGCGCGCGACGAGAAGTAGGAGAGGCGGCCGAAGAAACCCTCCTGCGCGAGCTTGGGACGCACCGCGTGCTTCGCTTTATTGCTCATAGCCGTCCTCCGCAAGGGCGGCGTGCTCGGGAGTTCCGCCGCCGTCTTCGATCACCCTCCCCTGCTCCAGCCGGATCACCCGGCGGTGCGAGTTGGTGATCACCCGCCGGTCGTGGGTGGCGACCACCACGGTGGTGCCGCGGATGTTGGCCTCCTTGAAGATCTCCAGGATCTGCTCCTTGTTCTCGTCGTCGAGGTTGCCGGTCGGCTCGTCGGCGATCAGGATCTTCGGGTCGTTCACCAGGGCACGGGCGAGCGCCACCCGCTGCTGCTGGCCACCGGAGAGTTTCAGCGGAGTGGCGTTCACCTTGTCCTCGATTCCGAGTTGCTTCAGCATGTGGAAGACCTTCCTCCCGATGTCGCGCTTGCCCCACCCGAGCACCTCCAGGGTGATGGCCACGTTCTCCAAAACGGTGCGGTTGGGGAGGAGCTTGTAGTCCTGGAAGACCACGCCGATGTTGCGGCGCAAAAGGGGGATCTGCGAGCGGGAGAGCCGGGTCAGGTTCTGTCCGTCGATCAGCACCTGTCCCCGGGTGGGGGAGAGCTCGGCGTAGATGAGCTTCAAGAGGGTCGACTTGCCGGCCCCGGACTGCCCGGTCAAAAAAACAAAATCCCCTTTGGGGATCTTGAGAGTGATGTCGTTGAGCGCCGGGGCGTCACCCTGGTAGGACATCGAAACATTGTGCAGTTGAATCATCTGAATCAGGCCTCGTGGCGATGGCGCTTGGCAGCCGGAAGGCTACCACTTGCTGTAGGGGACTCCGTCGGAACCGACCACCTCGGAACGGCTGTGGACATCGTAGACGTTACCCTTGACCTCCTGCCCTTCGGCGGGCGGCGGAGGGGGATCGGTGGTCCAGTCGTCCTTGCGGGTGAAGGGGTCCTTGGGGACGTTCTTTATGTACTGGTTCTTGTTATCGGCCAGCTCCTGGAGCGAGTCGGGGTAGCGCCCCTGGTCGGCGGCGAACTGGTCGATGGCGGAACGCATCATGTAGAGGTCCTCGCGCAGCACGGACTCCCGCGCCCGGACGATCCCCCACTGGTAGTTGGGAGCCGCAATGGCGGCCAGAATGCCGATGATGGAGATCACGATCATCAATTCGATCATCGTGAACCCCCGTTGCGTCCCGGCCAGTCTCGTAAGGCGTTTCAGCATGTCACCAGTCCTTGTATTTGGTGCCGTCGATGGCGGTCTCTTCGCTTTGGGAGGAGACGTCGAAGACGTCCTGGCCGCCCCAGATTCGGCTGTCCGGGTCGTCCGTGTAGGAGCGCATCCGCCACGGGATCTCGTCACCCTTCACCGGGAAGAAGGGGTCCCGCGGAATCCTGCGCAGAAACTTTTTCTTGGGAAGCAGGCCGCCGAAGTCGTCGCCGTCCACCAGCGTCTGCAGGGTCTTCGGATAGCCCGACTCGTCAACGCTCGCCGTGATCTTTTTCTCGAGCACGGCCTGGTCGCGGTACTTCTTGTACGAGTCGAGGGCGTCCCTGATCTCGCGCAGGTTGCGCCTGAGCTCGATCTCCTTGGTCCGCTTCACGGTGAGGCGCGCCGAAGGGACGACCAGGGCGCCGAGCAGCGACAGGATGATGGCGGTCACCACCAGCTCGATGAGGGTCAGTCCGCGGTTATTTTTAAGGATGGTCAGCATGGTAGTAGCAGACAGAGGCTACTTTACCTCCACAATCGCCTTGAAGGGTGTGACCGCGATCACGCCGCCTGGCTTGGTGCTGAAGTTGGTGTTGGCGAAACCGAGGTTCGCCTTGCCGTTGGCGATGGCCTTGAAGGTGGCGATCGCCAGCGTACCGTCCCCGGTGACCCCGGCCGGCGCCGTCATCCGGGAGGCGGTGATCCAGAGCTCACCCTTGGACTTCAGGACGAAGGACTGGAAGTTGACCTGTTGCCCGTCCTTCTTCAGGAAGGGACCGGCCGCCTGGCTGACCGGCTCCAGCAGCTTCGGGTCGTAGGTGAGGACGAAGACCGAGTTGTAGAGGTCCTTGGCGCCGTCCACGTTCACCTTGACGTCGAAGCGGTCCCGGATGTTCACGGTGGCGGGTACCCCGAGGGCCAGCGAAAGCTTGGACACCGGGACCACCGCCTTGCTGGCCGGCGGCGCGGGCACGGCAGGCACGGGGACCGGGGCCGGCACGGCCTGGGAAGGAGGTGTCACCGGCACGGCAACCGGCGCGCCGGGAGCCGGAGGGGCTGCTACCGGGGCCGGTGCCGGAGGAGCCGCTACCGGAACGGGAACCGCGGCGTTGGCGGCGGGAGCGACCGTTTCCCCGGCGGCCTCGGGAGCCGGCTGGCCAGCCGCCCCACTCTCAGGCGCCACCGCGGCGGAGGGCGCGGTGGTCGTCCTGGTCATCGAGGCAGGCTTTCTCCTGGCGCGTCCCGGGCCCGAGCCGGGGGCGGTGGTATCGGCGGCCGCCGGGGTGGCCGACACCGCCGGCGAGCCCGGCGCAAGGTTCGCGCCGGGAGCCGGCGCGGCACCATCGGAAAGCGTGTCAGGCTCTTCGAACGATGAGTACGGTTTGTTGGTGGAAGGCTCTTCCTCGCGGCCGGACCAGAACGCCGCCACGTCCCCTTCCGGCACGGTCACCCCGCGCACGATCCTGGGGGTGATGGCGAGCAGGATCTCGGACTTGCCGGCCGAATCGTTGGTGTTGGTGAAGAGGTTCCCCAGGAAGGGGATGTCCCCCAGCAAAAAGATCTTCTGCTTGCTGTCGGTCCTGTTCTTCTGGATCAGGCCGCCGATGATGGTGGTCTCGCCGTCCTTGAGGGACAGTACGGTGTCGAGGTTCCTGGTACCGATGGTGACCACCGTGGTGGCCTGGTCGGTACCGATAACCGACTTGTCGGTGATGGTACTGACCTCGACCCCCAGCTTGATGGAGACCTCGTTGTTGAGCTGGATGGTCGGTTCCGCGTTGACCTTGACACCGACGTCGACGTACTGGACGTTGACGCTCACGCCGCCACCGGAGGGAGAGGAGGTGGTGGTGATCGGGACCCTGGTGCCGACGTTGAACTTCGCCTTCTCCCGGTTTTTCACCCTGATCTTCGGATTGGCCAGCGTCTCGCCATTGGAGAGGGTCTTGCCGAAGTTGAAGGTGGCGTTGGGGACCGTGAGGTAGCCGTTGTACCCGCGGTAGGCGAAGAAATTGATCAGGTTCGACGGAGTCGCCGGCGTGGTCGTCGTGGTGGTGCTGGTGGTGGTCACCGAGGAAAGGGAGTCGGTCAAGAGGTTGGTGCTGTTCGGCGGGGTGGCCGCAGCCGAGATCCCGTACTTGGACAGGGCCAGCCCGAAGGTCTCCGAATCCTGCTTGGAGAGCTCGAAGACCTCGACATCCAGCAGCACCTCGGCGTCCGGTACGTCGTTGGCCTCGAGAATCTTCCTGGCCACGGCGATCACCTCGGGAGTGTCGCGAATGACCAGGGCGTTCAGCTCGTCGTTGACGTAGATCTTCTTCACCTGGAGCATGGTGCGGATCAGGTTGACCGCCTTCTTGGCCTCCAGCTTGTTGAGGTAGAAGGTCTCCACGTACAGCTCTTCGTACTGCTTAAGCTTGTCCGGGGTGCGGGGATAGAGAATGATGGTGCTTTCGTTGAGCACCTTCTTCTCCAGCTTGTTCATGCCGGTGATGATCTCCATCGCCTGCTGAAAAGTGGCGTTCTCCAGGAAAAGGGAGATGTTCACGTCCTTCACCGTGTCGTCGAACACGAAGTTGATCCCGGAGAGCTGGGAGAGGATGTTGAAGATCTCCTTGAGCTTGGCGTCCTTGAACTTCAGGGTGATCGGCTTGGTCGATTTCAGGTTCAGCTCGTAGCCGTCCAGCTTGTGATGCTTGAGGCTCGTGAGCCGGTTGATCCCCTCCTTGGCCTGGCTGCTGTTGGGATCGAACTCGAGGGCGTGGCGGTAGGAGACCAGCGCCTCCCGCGGCTTGCGATCCTTCTCGAACTGGGCCGCCTCCTGCACGTAGAGGGCAGCGTTACCCAGCTTCTGGGCCAGGCCGGCCTGCAGCTTCGCCTGGGCGTAGGTCGGATCGATGGCGTAGGCGGTCTCGTACTCCCTGACGGCATCGGAGTAGTTCTTGACGGCGAAGAACGCCTCACCCTTACTGAAGTGCTTCTTGGAAGCGGCGGACACCGTGTTAAGCAGCTTCACCCGATACTCCCCGACCTCGGGGTGGGCGGTGGCCACTTCGGTGTACTTAACCAGGGCTCCGTCGAGGTCTCCCGCGGCCTCCAACCGTTCTCCCTTGTTGAAGGCAGAGCGCCCGGCGGTGCAGCCGGTGAGCGTCAGCGCCACCAGCAAAAGGGTGCAGATCGGTTTCATAACATGCATGCAGATGCTCCTTAGGGGGTCCTTCTGGAGTGACGCGTCAACATCGCGCGATTCTCCACCAGCGGAATGGCTAACTCTTTTCCGGTCGGCAACGCCTTGAGGGTAAGGGACTCGTCGGTGATGTCGGTGACCATGAAATCTCCCGCGATCTTCGACCCTTTCTTGGCCAGGAAAACCTCATTGTTCTTGGAAAGGAACACGGTCTTGTCCCCGTTCTTCTTCAGGAACCCGACGAAGTTGAATTTACCGAGCTCCAGGTTCACCGGCGGCTCGGGAGGCGGCGGTGCCGGCTGCGGCTGCGGCGGCAACCCCGGCATCGGCAGAGGGGGGAGCGCCTTGGCCGCTTTGGGAAGCGGCGGCAGCGGCTTGAACGGGGGAAGCTTGGTCTCGTCCCTGAAGATCGGGCTGAAGATGTTGCGGCGGGAGCCTCCCCTCTCGGGGGGAATCCGGTCCAGAAGGTCGAGACGGACCACGAGGTCGCCGGAGGCCGCCGGCGCCGCTGCCCCAGCAATTGCCCCAGCCGGTGCCGGCGACGCTGCCGGGGACGCGGTACGCGCCTTGGCCTGGACCGGCGCCCGTTTGGCCGGCGCGGCCGGGCGGGCGAGTTCCGCCGGGGTGGCCACCCGCTGCTTCGGGGACTTGACGTAGCTGTAGACCAGGGAACAGCCGAAAACCAGGAGCAGGACGGCAAGGATCACCTTCTGACGGTTCATCGCGCCCCTCCCTGGTCCAGATAGACGGTCAGCGACATGTTGAGCGCCACCTCTTCGGAAGTCCGGCTCCCATTCCCCAGGGAAACGGAATCGAGGGTGACCATCTGCGGGAGCCTCGCCAGGTCGCTCATGAACCCCTTCACCGCCGGGTACGGCCCGGCGACCGCGAAGGTGATGCCGTAGGCAAGGATGGTGGGATCTTCCTTGAGGGGAGCGGGATGGTAGGCGATGGAGTTCAGCGCCAGGTGCCGCCCCTTGGCCACGGCGTAGAGCCGCCCGATGAAGGCGGGGAAATCCTCCCGGGCGATCAGCCGCTTCCGGAACTCCGCCAGGTCGGTGACCGCCTTGGCATAGGCAGCCGCGGAGGAGCCGTTACGGCGGTCGGCATGCGCCTCTCTCTTGGCGAACCATTCCTTCTGGGCCGACTCCAGGGCCGGCCTTTGCCACTGGCTCAGGTAGATGTAGAGCCCGGCGTTGATGAGCAGCAGGCAAAGGAGCAGGACGATGCTCGTCTTTCTGGCCGTGTAGATGTCCTGGAGCAGCTGTAGGTTCATCAGTAGGTAACCTTGCAGGTCAGGTTGAAGGAGAGCCCGCTCTGGGTCACCCCCACCTTGGTCTCATTTTGGTTCAGGAGATAGACGTCCGAAAAGCTCTTGGAGCGCTGCATGTTCTCCAGAAAGTGCTGCAGCTCGGGGTATCCCTTGGCGACCCCGCTGATCCCGAGCACCTTTCCCGGCTGGATCTGCCCGAGGGCGACTCCCGAAGGAACCACCGCCTCGAGGGTGTCCAGAAGCCCCAGCCAGTCGATGGTCTTCTGGCGGATCAGGCTGTTGGCGAGGCTGACCTTGGCGGTGACCACCTTTACCTGCGCCTCGCTCACCCCGGCCGGGGCCGTCGGGCCGGTCCGCGCCGCGACCGAACGGAGACGGGAGAGTTCCCCCTGGTTGGAGCCGACCTCCGCGACCCGCACGACCAGCAACACGCCGAAGACGAGGAAGCCGAGCACCAGGGCAACGTCGAGGGAGCGGAGGTCCAGGTAACGCCTGGTGGCGAGGTTGATGGTAAATCTCATCTACAGGCTCCTTGAGGCGGCGCCGAGCGCGGCGGAGAGACCGTGCAGGGCGTTCTTGTCCATGACCGTCCCCCCCCCCAGGGCAACCGCCCGCTCCAGGTCCAAGAGCACCGGCTCCATCTGGGTGGTTTCCGCCACCAGGGCGCGGAACGGTTCCGCCTCCGCCGGGGAGGCCATGCAGAATACCTCCCCGATGGCCTGACCCGGGTAGCGGTCGCGGTAGACGAGGAGCGAGCTGTTGAGCTCACGGTAGAGGTTCTGGGCCTCCCCCGGGGTCTCCTTGGTACGGTAGAAGGAGAGCACCCCGCCGAAGAAGATCAGCACGGTCAAGGCTCCCCGGTAGAAGCAGACGAAGGCGGCGTCCTCGCTCATCTCGAGGCGCTGGGAGAACAGCCGGTACAGGTTGAAGGAGGTGAAGTCGATGAAGCGCGGCTCGAGCCCGGCCTCGCCGAGCAGCTCCTCGTACTGGGCAACCACCGGCCGCGACAAGAGCGAGACGAGGAGGCTTACCGCACCGTTTTCCCGCTCGTCCAGGGTCTGGTAGTCGAGCTGCACGGCGCCGAGATCGATCGGGAAACTCTTCTTGAGCTTCCAGCGGATGATGTCCAGCCCCTCCTCGCGGCTCCTGAAGCGGGCCTCGAGGTCGAGGAGCACCACCCTGCCGACCGTATCGGGAAGCGAGACGGAGGCCGCCCGCTCCTTGGTCAAAAGCCGCAGGTGCGCTTCCCGGACCGCCGACACGAAGTGGGCCGCGTTGAGCACGTTGGGTTCGCGCCGGGAGAGCTGCAGGGTCCCGGGAGGAAGCGCAACGCTCAGTCCCCCCTGCACGGTCAGGTTCTTCCCGCCGGAGGCAAGCGCGAGGGAGAGCCCCTCCGCCGATATCTCCAGTCCCAGCCCTTTTTTCGAAAGTATCATTAACGGCTACTCCACGAAGGTGACGCGGTTGATTTCCTTGATGCTGGTTTCCCCCGCCAGCACCTTGGCGACCGCCGATTCCCTCAGGAACGAGGTGCCGGCGGCCTGGGCGGCCTTCTTGAGGGCCGCGATGGGGGCCTTGGAGATGATCAGCTCGCGGATCTCGTCGTTCAGGTCCAAAAGCTCCACGATGGCGGAGCGCCCCCGGTAGCCGGTCCCGTTGCACTCGTCGCAGCCGACCGCCCTGTACAGGGTCACCCCGCGCGTCCTTTCCGGATCGATGGCCGATTCCCGGAGCTCCTGGTCGGTGTGGGCGTGCGGCTTCTTGCAGCTCGGGCAGAGCTTTCTGACCAGCCGCTGGGCCATCACGCAGTTCAGGCAGGAGACGAAGTTGTAGGGGTCGATCCCCATGTGGGTGAAGCGGCCGATGACGTCGAAGACGTTGTTGGCGTGCACGGTGGTGAAGACCAGGTGGCCGGTCAAGGCCGACTGCACGGCGATCTGGGCGGTCTCGGAGTCGCGGATCTCGCCGACCATGATCTTGTCCGGGTCGTGGCGCAGGATGGAGCGGAGACCGCGGGCGAAGGTGAGCCCCTTCTTCTCGTTGACCGGGATCTGGGTGATCCCGTTCAGGACGTACTCGACCGGGTCCTCGATGGTGATGATCTTCTCCTCGCCGGTGTGGATCTCGGTGAGCGCGCCGTAGAGGGTGGTGGTCTTGCCGGAACCGGTCGGCCCGGTGACCAGCACCATCCCGTACGGCTCCTTGATCATCTTCCTGAAGCGCTTGATCTCGTGAGAGGCCATCCCCAGGGTCTCCAGGGTGAGGCCCCTGAGGTCGGTGGCGATCGATTCCTTGTCGAGGATACGGATGACCGCGTCCTCGCCGAAGGCGCTCGGCATGATGGAGACACGGAAGTCGATCGACTTGCCGGCGATCCTCACCTTGAAGCGGCCGTCCTGCGGGATGCGCCGCTCGGAGATGTCGAGCTCGCTCATGACCTTCAGGCGGGAGATCAGCGGCCCCTGGAAGTGGTTGTCGATCGGCTCGGTCGCCTTGTAGAGCACCCCGTCGATACGGTACTTGATGATCACCCCTTCCGAGGTGGTCTCGATGTGGATATCCGAGGTCCGGCGGGTGAGCGCGTCCAGGATGGTGGAGTTGACCAGCTTGATGATGGGGCTCGTGTCGGCGGTGACGTTCTCCACCGAGAGGACTTCTTCCCCCTTCTCGGTCTCGGTCACCAGCTGGATCATGAAGTCCTCGGAGACCTCCTTCAGCACCCGGCTGGTCCCCTCCCCCTTCTTCAGGTGGTAGGCGATCTCGCTCTCCTCGGCCACCTTGAAGACCAGCGGCCGCTCGAGAAGAAGCGACATCTCGTCGAGCTTCAAGACCGCGGTGGGGTCCGCGATGGCGACCGACAGGGTTTCTCCCTCGATCTCCAGCGGGATGAAGTGGTAGCGGTACATCATGTCCGGGGGGAGCGCGCTGAAGATCGCCTCGTCGGGGCGGAACCCCTTGAGGTCGACGTACTCCATCCCGAACTGCTCGGCCAGCGCCTGGGCCAGGACCGTCTCGGTGATGAGGGCGTCGGCCAGGCAGATGGCTCCCAGCCTCTCGCCGGTCGCCTGCTGGCGGTCCAGGGCGTAGGCCAGCTGGTCGGGGGTCAGCTCGCCCTTTTGCAGCAGGATGTCCCCCAGCGTCTTTCTCTTGAACGGTTTCAGCATATCGTTAACCCACGGTGCCGGCGAGTTTGAAGACCGGCAGGTACATGGTGATGATGATGGTACCGATGACGACCCCCATGACGATCATGATGGCCGGTTCGATGGCGGTGGTCAGCACGTGGAGGTTGCGGTCGATCTCATCTTCGAAGTAGTCCGAGATGTCGGAGAGCATCTCCTCCATCGAGCCGGTGCTCTCACCGACCGCGAGCATCCTCAGGGCCAGGGGGGGCATCAGCTTGATGCTCTCCAGGGCGCTCGACAGCTTGCTCCCCTCCTCGACCCGGGTCACCGCATGCAAAAGCCCCCGCTCGAGGACCCGGTTGTTGAGCGTCCCCACCGACATCCTGAGCGCCTCCACGATGGGGATGCCGCTCCCGAGCACGGTGGCGAGAGTCCGGGTGAAGCCGGCCACCGCGTAGCGGGTGGCGACCTTGCCGATGAAGGGGGTACTGATCTTCATGGCGTCCACCCGGTAGCGCCCCGCCTCGGTCTCCTTCCAGCGGCGGAAGATCCCCGCCGCCACCGCGGCGATCGCGATGAAGAGGAGGAGGTAGCGCTTCAAGAAGGTGGTGAAGGAGATCAGCATCTGGGTCGGGACCGGCAGCGCGGAGCCCGACTCGGCGTAGATCGTGCTGAAGGTCGGTACCACGTAAATCAACAGGAGCGCGACGGCCGCCGTCGCCACCGCCACCAGGATGGCGGGGTAGAAAAGCGCCGCGGTCACCTTTCCCTTGAACCCCTCGGTCTTCTTCAAGAAGGCGATGTAGCGCCTGATGGTCAGCGGGAGGTCCCCCGTCCGCTCGCCCGCCTGGATGGAGGCGATGTACAGGTGCGGGAAGACCCGCGGGTACTTCTCCAAGGCCGCCGACAGCGACGCTCCCCCCTTCACGTCCTCTCGCACGGCGGTCAGGATCTGGTTGAGCTTGCCCCCCTCCGCTTCGAGGATGGTGTCGAGCGCCTGGATGATCGGGAGGCCGGACTTAAGGAGAACGAGCAGTTCCTGGTTGAAAAGGAGCAGGTCCTTGTTACCGATCCTCCTGCGGGTCCCCCCCTTCTCAAGGAGAAACTGCAAAGGCTTCTTCCTGAGCTCAAAGACGACGTACCCCTGCTCTTCCAGACTCTGGCGAAGCAGGTCGGCATTGACCGCGTCAAACTCCTTGACAGCGATCCTGCCGTCAGAGGAGCCTATCTTGCAGGTGAAGATCGACATAAGCTATTATGAGTACCACAAATGAGAGAGAATGAAAACTCAAAACCTTGAATAAATTGGCGACCTCTAAGGTCGAGGGCGGGAAAAAGGGACGAGTAATGTGGGAGGGACGCTTTCTCTGGAAGGATGGATCGATTCCCCCCCCACCGGATCAGCCATTGGCCATGCCGATCATCCAGAAGAGAAAGCTCACCAGCAAGGCAACTCCCCACGGCAGGCTGGCCCGGACGTCGAAAACCCCGCGGGCGCGAAAGCCCTTGAGGATGAAGACCACGGTGCACCCTACAAATGCCCAAAGGCCGGCCACGCAGGCCACGCTCCAGAACCCGTTCACCATGCTATTTCCGCCCTCCGGAGAACCCCAACAGGGAGCCGATCTTCAGTTTCCAGACCATGAGCACCGCCTCCCGCACGATCTTCTTGGACATCTTCGAGGTACCGGCGTGGCGGTCGATGAAGATGATGGGGACCTCGGCGACCTTGAAGCCGCGCTCGACGCAGCGGAAGTTCATCTCGATCTGGAAGGAGTAGCCGTCCGAGCGGACCTTGGCGAGATCGATCCCCTTGAGGGTCTCGGCCCGGAAGCACTTGAAGCCGCTCGTGCAGTCGGAGATCTGGAGCCCGGTGATGACCCGGGTGTAGACGCTCGCGAAGTAGCTCAGCATGAGCCTGCGAAGCGGCCAGTTCACCACGCTGATCCCGTTCACGTAACGGGAGCCGATCACGAAGTCGGCCTGGTCGAGCTTGTCGAAGAACAGCGGCAGGATGGCGGGGTCATGGGAGAAGTCGGCGTCCATCTGCACCACCACGTCCGCCCCCATCTCGAGCGCCTTGGCAAACCCCTCGCGGTAGGCGGAGCCCAGCCCGAGCTTGCCGGCCCGGTGCAAAACGCTCAGCCGCCCGGTTTCCTCGGCCAGCCGGTCGGCCATCTGGCCGGTGCCATCGGGGGAGTTGTCGTCGACGATGAGGAGATGGAGCGAGGGGTCCAGGGAGAGAATCTGGGTGGCAAGCCTTTCCAGGTTGTCCCGTTCATTGTAGGTCGGAATGACCACGACCGGTTTCAAGGGTTTCAAGGAGGACTCGCTTTCCGTAGGAGATCGTGGCAGGATCGGCAGCGACCCTGCCGCCAGGTTCAGCCGCAGTGGAATATAAACGATTTCCCAGAGTGAAGTCAACCAGGTAAACGGTACCACGCCGGCCGGGAGCCCCCCTGGAGGGGGGCAAAGAAAAAGGCCACCTGCGATGCAGATGGCCTCGATAAGGATGGCGGGGTTGACGGGGCTCGAACCCGCGACTTCCAGCGTGACAGGCTGGCACTCTAACCGACTGAGCTACAACCCCCTACTCCTCGTCCCGTGCCGTAAGGCGGCGGGAGGTATTCGATTGTGACGGACGCGGGCGCCTTCATAATGGTGGGCGAAGAGGGGATCGAACCCCCGACATCCAGCTTGTAAGGCTGGCGCTCTCCCAGCTGAGCTATTCGCCCGTTATGAAAAATGGCGGGGTTGACGGGGCTCGAACCCGCGACTTCCAGCGTGACAGGCTGGCACTCTAACCGACTGAGCTACAACCCCGCGTCAGGCGACCTCGCTTGAAGGTCCGCCGTTACTGCTTGTTGATCAGTTCCTTCAAGGTGTTGCCCGGCTTGAACTTGGGAGCCTTGGAGGCCGGGATCTGGATCTCTTTCCCGGTCTGCGGGTTCTTGCCGGTACGGGCAGCGCGCTCAGCGACGCTGAAGGTGCCGAAGCCCACGAGGGTTACCTTGTCGCCACCGGCCAGGCAGCTGGTCAGCGTGTCGACGATAGCGGTAAGTGCCTTATCTGCCTCGACCTTGGTGATCTGAGCCCCATCGGCGATGGCGCTCACCAGTTCTTGCTTGTTCATTGTCGCCTCCTGGACTGCATCGCAAAGTGAAGCAACCTTATACCAGACTCCTGCGAATGCTGTCAACTCTTTTTCTAATGGGGTACCGCCACATTCTCTGCGGCGGGGGTCGCCCCCTCGGGATAGAGGACGCCGGCCGGGATGGCCGCCTCTCCTAACAGGGCGAATCCCAACACTTCGTCCATGTGGGAGACCGGGTGGATGGTGAGGCCGCTGGTGACCTCCCGGGGGACCTCCGCCAGGTCCTTCTCGTTCTCCTTGGGGATCAAGACGGTGGTGATCCCGCCCCGGCCGGCCGCCAAAAGCTTCTCCTTCAGGCCGCCGATCGGGAGCACGGTGCCCCGCAGGGTGATCTCGCCGGTCATGGCGATGTCGCGGCGGACCGCCCGCCTGGTGAGTGCCGAGGTGAGCGCGCAGGCCATGGTGATCCCCGCCGACGGGCCGTCCTTGGGAATGGCCCCCTCGGGGACGTGGATGTGGATGTCGAGGTGCTGGTAGAAGTCCTTGGCGAACCCCAGGAGCTCGCCTCGGGAACGGACGTAGGTCATGGCCGCCTGGGCGGATTCCTGCATCACCTCGCCGAGCTTGCCGGTCACCGTCAGCTTCCCCTTCCCCGGTACGGTCACCACCTCGATGTTGAGAAGTTCCCCTCCCACCTCGGTCCAGGCGAGCCCGGTCACCAGGCCGACCGCATCCTCGCCCTGCGCCTCGCCGTACTTGAAGCGGGGCGCCCCCAGGAAACCGGCCAGCTGCTTTTGCTGCACCGTCTTCTTGAGCCTCCCCCCCTCCACCAGGGAGAAGGCCATCTTCCGGCAGACGCTCCCGATCTCGCGCTCGAGGTTTCTGACCCCCGCCTCACGGGTGTAGCGCCGGATGATCTCCAAAAGGGCGGCGTCGGCGAGGGTGACCCCCTTGCCGGAGAGCCCGTTGTTGGCCGCCTGCTTGGGGACCAGGTACTGGCGGGCGATGGCGAGCTTCTCGTGCTCGGTGTACCCTTCGAGCCTCACGAGCTCCATGCGGTCCAGTAAAGGCCGCGGGATGGCGTGGATCGAGTTGGCGGTGGTGATGAACATGACCCTCGAGAGGTCGTAGTCGAGGTCCAGGAAGTGGTCGTTGAAGGAGAAGTTCTGCTCGGGGTCGAGCACCTCCAAAAGCGCCGAGGCGGGATCGCCCCGGAAATCCGAGGTCATCTTGTCGATCTCGTCGAGCAGGAAGACCGGGTTGGAGCTGCCGCACTTCTTCAGGGACTGCACGATCTTCCCGGGCATGGCGCCGACGTAGGTGCGGCGGTGCCCGCGGATCTCGGCCTCGTCACGCACGCCCCCCAGGGAGATCTTGACGAACTCGCGGCCGGTCGCCCTGGCCACCGAGCGGGCGAGCGAGGTCTTGCCGACCCCCGGGGGGCCGACCAGGCAGAGGATCGGCCCCTTCATCCCCTTCATGAGGGTGTTGACCGCCAGGTACTCGAGGATGCGGGTCTTCACCTTCTCGAGGCCGTAGTGATCGGCCTCCAGGCAGGCGCGCGCCTCCCGGATGTCGCTCTTCTCCTCGCCGTAGATCCCCCAGGGGAGAGCCAGGACCCACTCGACGTAGTTCCTGACCACCGCCGCCTCCGAGGACATGGGGGACATGAGGCGAAGCTTCTTCAGCTCGGCCTGGACCTTCTCCCGGGCCTCGGTCGAGAGGCTCAGCTTGGCCGCCCGGGCCTCCAGGGCCTGGAGTTCCTGCTTGAACTCGTCCTTGCCCCCCAATTCCTTCTGGATGGCGCGGATCTGCTCATTCAAGTAGTAGTCCTTCTGGGTCTTCTCCATCTGCTTCTTGACCCGGGCCTGGATCTTCTTCTCGATCTGGAGGATCTCGATCTCGGCCCCCATGAGGGCGAGGAGGCGCTCCATCCTCTTGGCGGGGGAGCTTAAGGCGAGGAGTTCCTGCTTCTGGGGGACCTTGAGGTTCAGGTGGGGGGCGATGGTGTCGGCGAGCCGGGAGGGGTCGGAGATCGACTGCACCGACTGGAGAACCTCGGAAGGGACCGAGCTGTTCAACCCCAGGTAGCTTTCGAAGCTGGTCACCACCCCGCGCTTCAGGGCCTCGAGCTCACTCCCCTTGACCGCCGGCTCGGGGAGCGGCTCCACCTCGACCTCGAAGAAGGGACGGCTTTCCGAAAAGCCCGTGATGGCGCCCCGCCGCTTCCCCTCCACCAGCACCTTGACGGTCCCGTCGGGGAGCTTCAGGAGCTGGATGATGTGGCAGACGGTGCCGACCTGGTAGATGTCGTCGGAGGCGGGGTCCTCGGTCTTGGCGTTTTTCTGGGTGGCGAGGAGGATCATCTTGTCGTTGTCGGCCATGGCCGCTTCGAGCGCCAAAACCGACTTCTCCCGCCCTACGAAGAGCGGTACCACCATGTGGGGGAAGATGATGATGTCCCGTAAAGGAAAGAGAGGGAATCTTTCCGGATTCCCTCTCTTCCTGGCTCTGGTCCTGCCGGCCTTACTGCTTTCTTCTGTCATGTTTCTCCGTCCGTCTCAGGCGCTTTCGGCGACGTTCTCGTAGACGATGATCGGTTTTTCCTTCGAGTAGATCACCTCTTCGTTGATCACCACCTCCTTGACCATGCTCTGGGAGGGGATCTCGTACATGATGTCGAGCATCGCGTTCTCCAGGATGGAGCGGAGGCCGCGGGCGCCGGTCTTTCTCTTGAGCGCTTCGCGGGCGATGGCGATCAGAGAGCCGTCGGTGAACTTAAGCTTCACGTGCTCCATTTCGAAGAGCTTCTGGTACTGCTTGATCAGGGCGTTCTTGGGCTCCTTGAGGATCTGCACCATGGCCTCCTCGTCGAGCTCGGCGAGCGAGGCGAGCATCGGGAGACGGCCGACGAACTCGGGGATGAAGCCGAACTTCAGGAGGTCCTCCGGGGTCACCCCGGCCAAGAGCTCGCCCGCCTTCTTCTCGACCTTCTTCTTGACGTCGGCCCCGAAGCCCAGGGTCTTGATGCCGATACGCTGCTGGATGATGTTGTCCAGCCCCGGGAAGGCACCGCCGCAGATGAAGAGGATGTTGGTGGTGTCGACCTTAAGGAACTCCTGCTGCGGGTGCTTGCGCCCCCCCTTGGGAGGCACCGAGGCGATGGTCCCCTCGATGATCTTCAAAAGGGCCTGCTGGACACCCTCGCCCGAGACGTCGCGGGTGATGGAGGGGGAGTCGGACTTCCTGGCGATCTTGTCGATCTCGTCGATGTAGATGATCCCCTTCTGGGCCTTCTCCACGTCGTAGTCGGCCGCCTGCAGCAGGGTCAGGATGATGTTCTCGACGTCCTCGCCGACGTAGCCCGCCTCGGTCAGGTTGGTGGCGTCCGCCATGGCGAAGGGGACCTTGAGGATGCGGGCAAGCGTCTGGGCCAAGAGCGTCTTGCCGCTGCCGGTGGGGCCCAAGAGGAGGATGTTCGACTTCTGCATCTCCACGTCGCCCGGCTTGGTGGCCGCCTCGACGCGCTTGTAGTGGTTGTAGACCGCTACCGCCAGGACCTTCTTGGCCCGGCTCTGGCCGATCACGTACTCGTCCAGAACCTCCTTGATCTCCTGCGGCTTGGGAAGCTTCCTCACGTCGGTCCCCGAGGCATCCTCCAGCTTCGACTCCTCGGCGATGATGTCGTTACAGAGCTCGATGCACTCGTCGCAGATGTAGACCGTAGGCCCCGCGATCAGCTTCTTCACCTCTTCCTGGCTCTTTCCGCAGAAAGAGCAGATCAGCGTATCCGAACGGTCATCCCGTCTGCTCACTTGGCACCTCCTGTAACGATGTTCCTGGTCACTATTGCATCAATGATACCATAGCTGACCGCTTCTTCGCCCGACATAAAGTAGTCGCGCTCGGTATCGGCGGCGACCTTCTCTATCTTCTGGCCGGTGTGTTCGGCCAAAAGCTCGTTCAACTGGTCCTTCATGCGGAG
Source organism: Geomonas sp. Red276 (assembly GCF_054784495.1). Taxonomy (NCBI): domain Bacteria; kingdom Pseudomonadati; phylum Thermodesulfobacteriota; class Desulfuromonadia; order Geobacterales; family Geobacteraceae; genus Geomonas; species Geomonas sp. Red276. Next base: position 46,194 of record NZ_BLXW01000023.1, on the reverse strand, counting down.
GATCTCCTTCGCATGGATGTGGATGTCGGTGGCCTGCCCCTGGAACCCGCCCAGCGGCTGGTGGATCATGATGCGGGAGTTGGCCAGCGCGAAACGCTTACCCTTCTCCCCCCCCGACAGCAGGAAGGCCCCCATGGAGGCCGCCTGCCCGATGCAGATGGTGGAGACCGGCGCCTTTATGTAGCGCATGGTGTCGTAGATGGCCATCCCGGCGGTCACCACCCCACCGGGGGAGTTGATGTAGAGGTGGATGTCCTTGTCCGGGTCCTCGGCCTCCAGAAAGAGGAGCTGGGCGATCACCAGGTTGGCGACGTTGTCGTCGATCCCGCCGCCCAGGAAGATGATCCGGTCCTTCAAGAGGCGCGAGTAGATGTCGTAGGACCGCTCACCGCGGCCGGTCTGCTCCACTACAATCGGTACCAGCATGTTGGCTCCTAGTCTTTGATTTGATCCTTGGGAAGCTCCACGACGTTGGCCTTGTCCAGCACGAACAGCATGGCCTTGTCCTCGCGCAGCTGCGCGCCGAGGCTGTTCTTGGCCTGCTCGTTGTTACGGTAGAAGGAGGCGATCTTCTCGACGTCCTGGCCGCTGGAGGCGGCCATCTGCTCGACGCGCTCCTTGACGTCCTCGTCGGTCACCTCGATCCCTTCCTTGTCGGCGATGGCGTCGAGAATCACCGACCCCTTGACCTGGTCGCGCGCCGCACCGCGGAACTGTGCCCTATACCCCTCATCGGTAAGTCCCATCATTTCTAAAGTGAGACGTTGGGCGGCGAGCCGCTGCTTGGACTGGTCGAGGAGCACGTTCAAGTGGCGCTCCACCAGCACCTCGGGGACCTCGACCTCGTTCTTGGCCACCAGGACCTTCATCACGCGTTCGCGGAGGTCGTTCTCCACCCGCTGGTTCTCCTGGGAGGCGTGCACCTCGGCGAGCTTGGCCTTGAGCTCGTCCAGGGTCTCGAACTCGCCGAATTCCTTGGCGAAGTCGTCGTTGAGCTCGGGAAGTTCCTTGACCTTGATCTCCTTGATCTCGACCGCGAACTCGGCCGGCTTGCCGGCCAGCTCGCTGTTGCCGTAGCTCTCCGGGAAGGTCACCTTGACGGTCCCCTGGGAGCCGACGGTCATGCCGACCATCTGCTCCTCGAAACCGGCGATGAAGCGGCCGCTCCCCAGCTCGAGCTGGTAGTCCTGGGCCTCGCCCCCCTCGAAGGGAACGCCGTCGATGGTCCCTTTGAAGTCGAAGGTGACGAAGTCGCCGTTGGCGGCGGGATGCCCTTCGGCGGCGGGAGCCAGCTGGGCCAGGTTCTCCTGGAGCTGCTTGAGCCGGGATGCTACCGCCTCGTCGTTGTCACCGGAGAGCTGCTCCTTGGCGACCTGGAGACCGAGGTACTCCTTCAGCTCGACCTTGGGATAGACCTCGACGGTGGCCGAGTAGCTGAACGGTTCGCCCGGCTTCAAGGGATCGGAGTCGATCATCGGATAGGAGACCGGCTCCAGCCCGTGCTCGGCCACCGCGGCGTAGTAGGTATCGTTGATGAGGGTCTTCACCACCTCCTCGGCCATCTTTTCGCCGTAGTGCTTCTCGATCAGGGTCATGGGAACCTTCCCTTTGCGGAAGCCCTTGATGGCGGCCTGCTTGCGGATCTCGGCGTAGGCCTTGTCAACCTCGGCGTTGACGCGGTCGGCGGGGATGGTGAGATTTATCTTCTTCTTGATGTTGCTCAGCGATTCGATGTTGCTCTGCATGATTTCCTCTCTTTATCACTTAATCAATCTATAGCGGCAGGATCGGGCCTGCCGCAATGCCTCGTGCGTGGTATCGGCGGGGAAACGTGGAGGGTACTACGGGGCGTCGTTGGCCAGTTGCCACCCGGGGCCGCCGGCAGGCGACCGCAATTTGGGCACGCGGCAAAGGCGTAAAGTAACAAAGGAGGAGTGAATTTGTCAACCTAGAATACCCTTTTGAAGGTTCCGGCGCGGCGAGGAGGAGGGAAACGGCACGCTCCCCCTGCCCGAAAGACAGGGGGAGCGGCCGGCATGGTCGGAGATGGCGAACTAGTAGGCTTCGTGGTCAGCCAGCACCGCCTCGGTGGTAAGCCGCTCCCTAAAGACCCGGTAGGCCCAGATCTTGTAGAGGATCACGATCGGAACGAAGATGAGCGCGACCGCGGTCATGATCTTCAGGGTGTACAGCGAAGAGGAGCTGTTGAAGATGGTCAGGCTGTAGTTCGGGTCCAGGGTGGACGGGATCAGGTTCGGGAAGAGGCCGATCACGCCGGTAGCCACCACGCCGAGGACGGTCAGGCAGGAGGCGGCGAAAGCCTTGCCCGGGGCGGCCTTAGCTAAAAGGGCCCGGACGGAGAGCAGCGCCACCACGGCGACCACCGGGGCGATCAGGAGGACCGGGTGGGCCAGATAGTTGTTGTAGAGCTTGGTGGCGAAGGCGGTGAAGACCAGGAACCCGACCGCGACCACGGTGAGCGGCAGCCAGAGGGCCTTGGCGAGATCCTCGGCCTTCTTGCTCAGGCTCCCGACCGTTTTGAGGGAGAGGTAGAGGGCGCCATGCACCAGGAAGAGGAGCACGAAGAGGACGCCGGTCACCAGGCCGTAGGGGTTAAGGAGCGACAGCAGGCCGCCGTGGTACCCCTGGGCATCCATCGGAAGCCCCTCGAAGATGTTGCCGAAAGCGACGCCGAACAGCAACGCCGGGAGGAAACTGGTGACCACGATGACGGTGTCCCAGGTGCCCCTCCAGGCGGCACCCTCTTCCTTGCTGCGGAACTCGAAGGAGACCCCGCGCACGATGAGGGAGGCAAGGAGCAGGAAGAGCGCGGTGTAAAGGTAGCTGAACATCTGCGCGTAGGCGGTCGGGAAGGCGGCGAAGGTCGCGCCCCCGGCGGTCAAGAGCCAGACCTCGTTGCCGTCCCACACCGGCCCGAAGGCGTTGATCACCACGCGGCGCTCGGCGTCGGTCTTGGCCAGCACGCGGTGCAGGATGCCACCACCGAGCACGAAGCCGTCAAGCATGAAGTACACCGCCCAAAGGACGCCCCAAAGCACAAACCAAGTAATCTGGAATTCCATCTCAGCTCACCTCCTAATTGGTCGCCGCGTCGGCGGCGAAGGAAATATCTTCCGTTTCGTGGGCTACCGGCTCGTTGTGCCCTTCCGGACCCTTGCGGGCGAACTTCATCAGCAGGTAGATGTCCACGAAGCCGAGCAGTGCGTACAGGACGGTGAAGCTCACCAGCGAGAAGATGATCTGCGGCATGGTGACCGCCTTGGAGACCGCGTCGGAGGTCTTCATGACCCCGTTGACGATCCAGGGCTGGCGGCCAACCTCGGCCACCACCCAGCCGAGCTGGTTGGCGAGGTAGGGAAGCGGGATGAACCAGACCAGGATGGTGAGGAACCAGCGGTTCTTCTCGAGGGTCCCCCGCTTGGAGAACCAGAGGCCGAGGGCGGCGAAGAGGATGAACAGGGTGCCGAGGCCGACCATCAGGCGGAAGCTCAGGAAGACCGGGGTGACCGGCGGGCGCTCCGATTTCGGGAAGGAGTTGATCCCCTTGATGACGGCGTTGGGATCGTGGAAGGCCAGGATGGAGAGGAGGCTCGGCACCGGCAGGGCGGAGACCAGGTTGCACTGGTTGCTCTCGTCCGGGAAAGAGATCAGGTGAAGCGGGGCGTTGGAGCAGTTCTCCCAGACCGCCTCCATGGCGGCGAACTTGGCCGGCTGGGTCTTGGCGACCTCGGCGGCGTGCAGGTCGCCGATCACCGCCACCGCAATGGTGGCGAAGAGGCCGTAGACCGCGGCAATCCCGAAGGACTTCTTGAAGAAGTCGGGGTTCTGCTTGCGGAGCAGGTGCCAGGCGGAGATCCCCATCACGAAGAAGGCGGCAACGGTATAGCCGGAGGTGACCTGATGGCCGAACTTGAGAAGACCGACCGGGTTGGTGGCCACGGCGAGGAAGTCCACCATCTCGGCGCGGCCGTTTTTCAGGACGTAGCCGACCGGATGCTGCATCCAGCCGTTGGCCAGCAGGATCCAGAGGGCGGAGAGGTTGGTGCCCAGAGCCACCAGCCAGATGGAGAGGAGATGCACCCCTTTGGAGACCTTGTTCCACCCGAAGGTCCAGACCCCGATGAACACGGATTCCATGAAAAAGGCGACCGTGGCCTCGATGGCCAGGGGAGCACCGAAGATGTCACCCACGTACCGGGAGTATTCCGCCCAGTTCATACCGAACTGAAACTCGAGGGTGATACCGGTCACCACACCGAGGGCGAAGTTGATCAGGAACAGCTTGCCCCAGAACTTGGCCATCTTCTTGTAGACTTCGTTTCCGGTCTGCACGTAGCGGGTCTGGATAATCGCGGTCAGGACCGAGAGCCCAAGGGTGAGCGGTACGAAAATGAAGTGGAACATGCTGGTGAGGGCGAACTGCAGCCGGCTTAGGGTGAGAACATCCATCTGCTTCCTCCTTTTTTGTTGTGATGCTGAATTATGGCTGGTACCGAAGAGGCTTACGTGGCGCGCAGAAAAAAGACCCCGGAGATCGTATACGGGATCTTTAGGACCGATTTAGTCCTTTTCTTGGGCAAATTTTTTTGGGCACGGGGGAAGCCGTGCCCCGCCGGTCAGGCAGCATCACGGCCGTCTCGGCCACGTGCCAAAGTATCTATGGTGACTGCATCGAGGATATTGACCACCTCGGTCTGCACCTGGCGCCAAACGTCGTGCACCATGCAGTGGCCGGTACCCCGTTCGCAGGAGGCACCGAGGAGGCAACGGTTGGGGAGGATGGGACCTTCCACCGCCTCCACCACTTCGCGCATGGTGATGGCGGATGCCGGACGGGCCAGCACGAAGCCGCCGCCGGTACCGCGGGAGGAGACCACCAGGCCGAGCTTGGCGAAGCTCTGGAAGATCTTGGCCAGGAAAGTCTGCGGCACGTCGGCCGCCGCCGCGATCTCGCTGATCAGCGATACCCGCCCCGGAGGCTGCTGGGCCAGGTAGATGATGCCTCTAATCGCGTATTCTCCCTTGCGGGTCAGTTCCATCATAGATAAAACACCTTTAGGATCATTTTGATCCTGTTATAGCTAAGGTCGCGGCCTCTGTCAAGGGGAAATTCTGCGCTGGGAAAAATTTCTCTGCATGGCGGTTCCGACCGGGGGATGGGTGGGAGGAGGGGGACTCTACGCCCCCTCCCCTGTGATTACCAGTACTTGCCGCCGGTTACCGGAGCCTGCCGGCGTAGAGCGGGAACTGTTTCATGAGGGCGTTGACCTGCTTTTTCACCGCGGCGAGCTTCGCCTCGTCGCCCACGTTGGCGAGCACCTCGGCGATGAAGCCGGCCACCTGCTCCATCTCGGCCTCTTTGAGGCCGTGGGTGGTGGCCGCCGGGGTCCCGATGCGGATACCGGAGGTGATGAACGGGGAGCGGGTGTCGAAGGGGATGCCGTTCTTGTTGACCGTGATGCCGGCCCGGTCGAGCGCCTCCTCGGCCACCTTGCCGGTCAGCTCGGTCTCGGTGAGATCCATCAGCATGAGGTGGTTGTCGGTGCCCCCCGAGGTGAGCTTGAAGCCGCGCTTGGTGAGGGCGGCGGCCAGCGCCTGGGCGTTCTTGACGATCTGCTGCTGGTAGCTCTTGAACTCGGGGGAGAGCGCCTCCTTGAAGGCGACCGCCTTGGCGGCGATCACGTGCATGAGGGGACCCCCCTGGATGCCCGGGAAGATGTTGGAGTTGAGGGTCTTCGCGTAATCCTCGCGGCAGAGGATCATGCCGCCGCGCGGTCCCCTGAGGGTCTTGTGGGTGGTGGTGGTCACGAACTCGGCGTAGGGGACCGGGCTCGGGTGTACCCCGGCGGCCACCAGGCCGGCGATGTGGGCCATGTCCACCATGAGGACGGCGCCCACCTTGTCGGCGATCCTGCGGAACGCCTCGAAGTCGAGGACGCGGGGGTAGGCGGAGGCCCCCACCACGATCATCTTCGGCTTGTGCTCGACCGCCAGCCGCTCGGTCTCCTCGTAATCGATCCTGCCGGTCTCGCGGGAGACGCCGTAGGGGACGATGTTGAAGAGCTTGCCGGAGAAGTTGACCGGGGAGCCGTGGGTCAGGTGCCCGCCGTGGGCCAGGTTCATGCCGAGCACGGTGTCGCCCGGCTTCAGCACGGAGAAGTAGACCGCCATGTTGGCCTGGGAGCCGGAGTGCGGCTGCACGTTCGCGTGGTCGGCGCCGAAGAGTTCCTTGGCCCGTTCGATGGCCAGGTTCTCCACGATGTCGACGTTGTGGCACCCTCCGTAGTAGCGCTTGCCGGGGTAGCCTTCCGCGTACTTGTTGGTCAGCACCGAGCCCTGGGCTTCCAGCACCGCCGGGGAGACGAAGTTCTCCGAGGCGATCAGTTCGAGGTTGTACTCCTGGCGCTCGGTCTCGAGGCGGATCGCCTCGGCCACTGCCGGATCGAAAGTTTCCAGTACGGACATGTCTTTCTCCTGAAATTTTTGGTGTTAAAAGAAAACGGGACTTTTGTGGAGTCCCGTCGTTTTTCTCGGTATTTCCGGGCGCATCCGGAGACCCCGGCTAGCAGCAGGTGATCTTCAGCTCACCCTCCAGCGCGGTGATCTTGTCGAGGCGGTTTTGGTGGCGGCCGGCGGCGAACTCGGTGTCGAGCCAGGCGCAGACCATCTCGCGGGCAAGCTCGGCGCTGATGACACGCCCTCCCAGCACCAGGATGTTGGCGTTGTTGTGCTCCTTGGCCATGGTGGCCATGAAGACATCGGTGGCGAGCGCAGCCCTCACCTTCGGGAACTTGTTGGCCACGATGGACATCCCGATCCCGGTGCCGCAGACCAGGATACCTTTCTCGGCCGCCCCGGTGGATACCCGTTTGGCCACCTGCACGCCGAAGTCGGGGTAATCGACCGAATCGCCGTTGTTGGTCCCCAGGTCCTGGCAGGCTATGCCACGCTCCTTAAGGAGTTTCTTGATCTCTTCCTTGAGATCGAGACCGCCGTGGTCGCTTCCAATCACTATCATCCGTTAGATCCTCTTGAAGAGCAGGGTGGCGTTGGTGCCGCCGAAACCGAAGGAGTTGCTCATGGCGTACTCGATCTTGGCGTCCCGGGCGGTGTTGGCAACGTAGTCGAGGTCGCAGTCGGGATCCGGATCCTGCAGGTTGATGGTCGGGGGGACCACCGACTTCTGCATCCCCATCAGGGTAAAGACCGCCTCCACGCCGCCTGCGGCACCTAAAAGGTGACCGGTCATGGACTTGGTGGAGGAGACCATCAGTTTGTAGGCGTGGTCGCCGAAGACCGATTTGACGGCCATGGTCTCGTACATGTCGCCGTAGGGGGTCGATGTCCCGTGGGCGTTGATGTAGGTGACCTGCTCGGGGTTAAGCCCCGCGGTGGAGAGCGCCATCTTCATGCAGCGGGCCGCCCCTTCCCCGCCCGGAGCCGGGCTGGTCAGGTGGTAGGCGTCGCCGGAGAGGCCGTAACCTACGATCTCGCCGTAGATCTTGGCGCCGCGGGCCTTGGCGGCCTCGTACTCCTCGAGCACCACGATGCCGGAGCCCTCGGAGAGGACGAAACCATCCCTCCCCTTGTCGAAGGGGCGGGAGGCGGCAGCCGGATCGTCGTTGTTGGTGGAGAGCGCCTTCATGACGGCGAAGCCGCCGATACCGAGCGGGGTCACGGTCGACTCGGTGCCGCCGGCGATCATGGCGTCGGCATCGCCGCGCCTGATCATGTGGTAGGCGTCACCGATCGAGTGGGTGCCGGTAGCGCAGGCAGAGACCGACGAGACGTTGGGCCCCTTGGCCCCGTAGCGCATGGAGATGTGGCCGGGAGCCAGGTTGATGATCAGCATCGGGATGAAGAAGGGGGAGATCTTCTTGTAGCCGCCGTCCGCAAGCGCGGTGTGGTAACGCTCGATGGCCGGAAGCCCGCCCAGGCCGGCGCCCACCAGGACCCCTACCCTCTCGGCGTTTTCCTCGTTGATGACCAGCCCCGAGTCCTCCATGGCGAAGTGGGCCGCGGCCAGGGAGTACTGGATGAAGAGGTCCATCTTCTTGACCTCTTTCTTGTCGATGAACTCCTCGGCGACGAAGTCCTTGACCTCGCCGGCGATCTTGACCGGCAGATCGGTAGTATCAAAGCGGGTTATGGGAGCGATGCCGGACTTGCCGGCCACGATGGCCTCCCAGTTCTTGCCGTTCCCGATCCCCAGAGGGGAGACCACGCCGACACCCGTTACGACGACTCTTCTCATGCGTTGAACTCCTTGAAATCTGATGCATCATGCCGGACTGCGGGCATGAAAAAGGGGAAGTGAAACTCCCCCCGTTGGGTACTGTCAGTTTGAATCAGGTGTGATCGGTGATGTAGTCGATTGCGTCCTGGACGGACTGAATCTTCTCGGCATCCTCGTCGGAGATCTCGATTTCGAACTCTTCTTCAAGAGCCATCACGAGCTCAACAGTGTCGAGGGAGTCAGCGCCGAGGTCGTCCATGAAAGAGGACTCATTGGTTACCTGAGCCTCGTCTACACCGAGCTGCTCAGCGACTATTTCTTTGATGCGTTTTTCAATCGAAGCCATCTATACACCTCCATTTGATTTGCTGCGTCAGACGATTGTGATTGGGTTAAGCCACCTCAGTTTCATAGCATGAAAAGCCGAAATTGCAAAAGGTATTTTTGGCGCCTTTTCAACAAATCCCGGCTCAAATGCATTACATGTACATGCCGCCGTTCACCGACAGCACGTGCCCGGTGATATAGGCAGCGCCCTCGGAAACGAGGAAGACGACGGCGGCGGCGATGTCGTCGCCGGAGCCGAGTCTCCCCATGGGGATCTGCTCCTGGAGCGCCTCGCGGGCCTTGTCACCAAGTTCGGCGGTCATGTCGGTCTCGATGAAGCCGGGGGTGACCGCGTTGACGGTCACGTTGCGGCGGGCAAGTTCCTTGGCGACGCTCTTGGTGAGGCCGATCATACCGGCCTTGGAGGCGCAGTAGTTGGCCTGGCCGGGATTCCCCATCTCCCCCACCACCGAGCTCACGTTGACGATGCGGCCGTAGCGGGCCTTGGTCATCACCTTGGAGGCTTCCTTGATGCAGTTGAAGGCACCTTTGAGGTTAACATCCAGCACCTGATCCCAGTCGGCTTCTTTCATGCGAAGCAGAAGGCCATCTTTGGTGATGCCGGCATTGTTGACCAGGATGTCGATTTTCCCGAAAGCGGCCAGCGCCTCCTTGAAGAGGTTATCCACCTCGGCGACCTGGGAGACGTCCACCTTGACGGCCAGCGACTTCCCGCCGGCGGCCGCGATCTCGTCGGCGGTCTTCTGGGCCCCCTCCCGGCTGGTGGCGGTCACCACCACGGCGGCCCCTTCGGCGGCCAGCTTGAGCGCGATGGCGCGGCCGATGCCGCGGGATGCCCCGGTTACCAGGGCGACCTGTCCGTTGAGACTCATTGGGCACCTCCCGCCATGGCCTTTACGCCGGCCACGTCCTGTACGTTGAAGGTCGCCGCTTCCTTGGCGATCCTCTTGACCAGACCGGCCAGCACCTTGCCGGGGCCGATCTCCACGAAGTCAGTCACGCCGTTGGCGACCATCCACTGCACCGAGGCATCCCACAGGACCGGGGAGCAGACCTGCTCGACCAGAAGCGGCTTCACGCGGGCGGCGTCGGAATTGGGCTTCGCTTCCACGTTGGTCACCACCGGGGTGACCAGCGGGGAGACGGTGACCGGCTCCAGGGTGGCGGCCAGGCGGTCGGCGGCCGGCTTCATGAGGGCGCAATGGAAGGGAGCGGAGACCGGCAGCGGCATGGCCTTCCTGAACCCTTTCGCCTTGGCGATCTCGATGGCACGGTTGACTGCGGTGGCATTGCCGGCGATGACGATCTGGCCGGGGGAGTTGAAGTTGGCCGGAGAGACCACCTCGCCCTGGGCGGCTTCGGCGCAGATCTCCTGGAGGAGCTCAGGCTCGACCCCCAGGATGGCGGCCATCCCCCCTACCCCGACCGGCACCGCTTCCTGCATGAAGGTGCCGCGGGCGCGGACGGTGCGAAGGGCGTCGGCGAAGTCGAGCGCGCCGGCGGCCACCAGGGCCGAGTACTCGCCCAGCGAGTGACCGGCGACGAAGGATGCGGAGAGGGAAGACTCTTCCTTGAGAACCCGGAAGGCGGCCACGCTGGCGGCCAGGATGGCCGGCTGGGTATTGGCGGTCAGCTTCAGATCCTCCTCCGGCCCCTCGAAGCAGAGGGTGGAGAGTTTGAAGCCCAAGGCCTCGTCGGCCTCCTCGAAGGTGCGGAGGGCGGTCTTGAAGTTTTCGGCGAGTTCCCGGCCCATCCCCGCGTGCTGCGAGCCCTGGCCGGGGAAGATGAATGCGTAGGACATAGGTACCCTCGTTAAGAAGTGATGCGAACTTACATTACAGGGTCAAAAGAAGTAACCGAGAAAAGCCCCCGGGGCCCTTCTGATAGTACAGGGAAGTGACGCGCAACGCCCCCCCTTTGCCAAGGGGGGACAGGGGGATTTTTGCTTACCTTGAAGCTACCAGCGGATGGCGGCCGCACCCCAGGTGAGCCCACCGCCGAAGGCGTCGAGAAGGACCACGTCGCCGTCCTTGATGCGACCGGCGCGGAAGGCCTCGTCGAGCGCGATCGGGATCGAGGCAGCCGAGGTGTTGCCGTAGCGGCCGAGGTTCACGTAGGTACGGTCTGCGCCGATCCCCAGACGCTTGCCGACCGAGTCGATGATCCTCTGGTTGGCCTGGTGCGGGATGAAGAGCGAGACGTCGTCGATGGTAAGGCCGTTGGTGGTGAGAGCCTCGAGCCCCACCTCCCCCATGGCGCGCACGGCGTACTTGAAGACCTCGTTCCCCTGCATAGTCAGGTAGATCAGGCGGTCGTCCAGGTTCTTCTGGGAAGCGGGGTTGCGGCTGCCGCACCCTCTCTGGTAGAGGAGCTCCCAGTAGTTGCCGTCGCTGTAGAGATGGGTAGAGAGGACACCGTGATCGCCCTCGGCCGCCTCGAGCACCACGGCACCCGCGCCGTCACCGAAGAGAAGGCAGGTGTTGCGGTCGGTCCAGTCCACGACGCGGGAAAGTACCTCGGCGCCGATCACCAGCGCCTTCTTGGCCTGGCCACAGCGGATGAACTTTTCGGCAGTGGAAAGCGCGTAGATGAAACCGGAGCAGGCGGCGGAGAGGTCGAAGCAGGCGGCGTTGACGGCCTTGATGTTCTGCTGCACGATGCAGGCGGTGGCGGGGAACGGGAAGTCGGGGGTCAAAGTGCCGATGATGAGCAGGTCGATCTCCTCGGCCTTGGCGCCCGCAGCCTCCAGCGCCCTGAGGGCTGCCTGGGTGGCGAAAGTGGAGGTGTACTCCCCTTCCGAGGCGATGCGGCGCTCGCGGATGCCGGTCCGGGTGACGATCCACTCGTCGCTGGTATCCACCATCTTCTCAAGGTCGAAGTTGGTCAGTACCTTCTCCGGCAAACAGGAACCGGTGCCGGTGATTTTTGCGCGAATCATTGGGCTGCTTTCTCCTTTGCGGCGTCGGGGACCGATGCGCCCTCGCGCTCGCGGGCCGATCCGGGGAAGCTTTCATCGAGCTTGTCAGCCATCCGGCCGTTGACCCCTTTCAGCGCGTAGTCATGGGCGAAGCGGATGGCATTCTTGATCGCCTTCGGGTTGGAGCCGCCGTGGCAGATCATGCCGACGCCGTTGATCCCCAGAAGGGGAGCGCCGCCGTACTCCGCGTAGTCCACAGTTTTCTTGAAGTTATTGAAGGCCTTGCGGCAGAGGAGATAACCGACTTGGGAAAGGAGGCTGCTTTTGATCTCGGCCTTGAGCATCTTGCCCACGGCCTCGGCGAGCCCTTCGGAAACCTTGAGAACCACGTTGCCGACGAAGCCATCGGTGACCACCACGTCGACGGTGCCGTTGAAGATGTCCCTTCCCTCCACGTAGCCGATGTAGTTGATCGGCTTCTCACGCAGCATGAGACTGCTCTCGCGGGTCAGATCGTTCCCCTTGCTGTCTTCCTCGCCATTGGAGAGGAGCCCCACCCGGGGGGCGGCGACACCCATCACGAAGCGCGCGTACACCTCGCCCATGATGGCGAACTGCAAGAGGTGGATCGGCTTGCAGTCGACGTTGCCGCCGACATCGAGCACGAGGGTCTTGCCGGTAAGAGTGGGAAAGATCTGGGCGATGGCGGGACGGTCGATTCCCTTCATCCGTTTCAGCACGAACATCCCCGCGGCCATGGTGGCACCGGAGTTACCTGCGCTGACCACGGCGGCGGCCTTCCCCTCCTTGACGAGCTCGAAAGCGACCCTGATGGAGGAGTCCTTCTTCTTCCGGACCGCGTCGGAGGCGGAATCGTGCATGCCTACCACCTCGGAGGCATGCCAGAGATCGATGTCCAGACCGGTCACGTCGTAGCGGGCGAGCTCGGCCTTGACCCTCTCGGTGTCGCCCACCAGGGTGACCGGTACTCCGAACTCCCTGGCTGCGGCTACGGCACCTTCGACCTCAACATGAGGGGCGTTATCGCCCCCCATCACATCGACAGCAACTCTCATATTTCCCCTGGAAAGCGGATTTCCTGAAGTCACGACAGTGTGAACGCCTGGGCTATTAAGCTTCTTCGGCGTTCAGGACCTGGCGTCCCTTGTAGGTTCCGCAGGAGGGGCAGACGCAGTGCGGGAGTTTGGGGGCCTTGCACTGGGGGCAGGTGGAGACGGTGGGAGCGGTCAGGAAGTCGTGAGCCCTTCTCATGTTTTTGCGGGACTTGGAAGTTTTCTTCTTGGGTACAGCCATGGTGTTCTCCTTTTACTTTTCTATCTTGATCTTCTTCAGCGCGGCCATTTTCAGGTTGATCCCGCCGCGGTCGCAGCCGCACTCGCCGTGGTTTAAGTCCTGGCCGCAGTTGGGGCAAAGCCCCAGGCAGGACTCCTTGCAAAGGGGTTTGTACGGGATCTCCAGCAGAACCTGCTCGGCGATCTCCGGGTCAAGGTCTATCTCGTCCCCGCTGTAGCTGGCCGAAATCAGCTCTTCGTCGGAGAGCTCGACCTCCTCGTCCATCTCCTCACCCCTGGACTCGGTGTAGAAGATGGTGAACTCGGAGGAAAGGGGAATCTCGTACTCGGTCAGGCAGCGCGAACAGGAGAGGCGGACGGCGCTTTCGACCTTGCCGGCGACCCTCACGTGCCCGTACTCCCACTGGGCGGACATCTCGGCTTTGATCGGCATGATAAAGCTGCACTCTCCGGCGGCCTCCATGTCGACCAGGCTCGGGTAGTGCTCCGCGGGTTCCTCTTCGATGAGGTCGATCCGCTTCTTTTTGACGTCATCGACGCGTATCTTCACGGGATGGACCCCCTCTTTTTCAAAGTTTCCCAGTATATAGATGGAGGTTATTTTGTCAAGACAAATGATGGGCTACCATCCACCCCCCAGCCGGTAGTCGACGCTCACCTCGCCGTCGGCCCGCGACAGGGCCCCCAGCCGGTCGGCGGCGCTCTCCACCAGGAGATCTACCATCCTGGATTTTTTCTTGGAAGGTTTGATCAGGTGAGGCTCCCCCTTGATCCCCGCCAGTCTCCCCGCCTCCTCGATGGCGTCCTGGAGGGTCCCGAGCCGGTCGACCAGCTTGACGGCCAGCGCCTGCTCGCCGGAGAAGATCCTCCCGTCCGCGATGGCCCTGACGCTCTCCACCGGGAGCTTGCGCCCCTCGGCCACCGCCTTCACGAACTGGGCGTGGGTGGAGTCGATCACATTCTGGAGCATCTGCCGCTCTTCTGCGGTCATCGGGCGGGCAGGAGAACCGACATCCTTGAACTTGCCGGTCTTGATGGTGAAGGCCTTCATTCCCACCTTCCCCATCAGCCCCTCGAGGTTGGAGAACTTCATCAACACCCCGATGCTCCCGGTGATGGTGCCGGGGTTGGCGTAGATGAGGGTCGCGGGGGCCGAGATGTAATAGCCACCCGAGGCGGCCACGCTCCCCATGGAGACCACCACCTTCTTCACCCGGGCGAGTCCCTTGATCTCCGCCGATATTTCCTGGGAGGGGCCGACCACCCCGCCGGGGGAATCCACCCGGACCACCACCGCCTTCACCCGCTCGTTCTTCCTGAGCTCATGCAGTTGGCGGACGGTGTCCTGGCCGTCGACGATGACCCCCTTGACCTCCACGTAGCCGATGCCGTCCTCGCCGGAGAAGCGGTCATGGTCGCCGAAGAGAGCGGTGGCCGCCGCCACGCAGACCACGAACAGAAGCAGCAGTCCCCCCGCCGTCAGGGCGCCCCAGAATAAACATCCTCGTTTCATGCCCCCTCCACTTTATGTGAGTTGTAGCCCCCGTCCCTGTAGTCCCTGTAGTCCATTGGGTCCCTTGGGTCTCTGACAGTCCCTTCCCCCAATGAGCCTACAATTTTCTTGAACTCATGTGCCACAAAGGTCTATACACCACTGATATACACGGTATCGGGGAACTCTCAACGCGGCATCCGCTCCCCGCCATGAAATGAGGAATGCGATGAAACTTCTGGTCATTTCCGACAGCCACGGCAACTACCCGCAGGCCTTCAAGGCTCATGAACTGGCCGGCCCGGTCGACCACATTATCCACCTGGGAGACGGCAGTGAGGACGCGAAGCTTCTCGAAGAGGTGCTGGAAGTGCCGGTCCTCCGGGTAGCCGGCAACTGCGACTGCGATCCTCAGCTCCCCCGCGAGCTCACCCTGAAGTTCGGCGATTGCCAGGTGCTAGTGACCCACGGTAATAGGCAGGCGGTGAAGTCGGGGCTGGGCGAACTGATCGGCCGGGGGAAACAGGTGGGCGCCAACCTGATTCTGTACGGGCACACCCATCTTCCGGCGGTGGAAGCGGCGGACGGGATGCTTTTGATCAACCCGGGCTCCCTCAAAGAGGGTGGCTCCGCCTCCTACGCGGTCATCACCGTGGAGGGAGACGAGGTGGGAGCGGTCATCCACGGCATCGCCCCCTGATCTCCCCCGGCTCCCACCAAAACGAAAGGGCCTCCATCTCCGGAAGCCCCTCGCCCATCAGCAGCCACATCCACAGTTGTGACAGACCCTGCGGTTCTCGCTGTCGGGAGGCACCGTCTCCGGCGCGAAGGCGATCCTGTTGACCGCCCGCCTGATATCCTCCAGGGGGTCGAGGTTGGGGCTTTTCCCGATCACGTGCCCGACGCAGACACTGGTGATCCCGTCCGAAGGGGAGCCGATCCTGACGGCGTTAAGAAGATCCACGTAGCTCTTTATCTCGATCACCTGCTCCTGGCTGTCGAGCCTCTCCAGCTCGATATCGAAAGGCGCCAGCTCCTTTACCAGTTCCTCGCAGAACCGGTCGAAACCGGCACCGGAGAGCACCTTCTCCCAGTCAGGCCGGGTGTGCTTCTGCCCGTAACAGATCAACCGCATATGCTTTCCCATCACAACCTCTCTCATTGCTATTCGAACTGGAGCTCGTGGCAGCGCCCTCCAGCCTCACCCTGTCCCTCTCCTTGAGGAAGAGGTACGCGACCGCCGGCTGTCAGCTTTCCGCGGCCTTTCGCTGCAGGGAGCTGAAGATCATATCGAGCACCGCCTTCTGCTTCGCCTCGTACTTGTTCAAGACCGCCAGGCAGGTCCCCATCGGGAACTGCTCGTGTAGGTAGTCCGAGTCGCGCCCCGACAGGATGACGATCCGGTTCTTGTCCATTCCCACCGACAATGCGTAGCTCACGAGCTTGGTACCGTCGAGCACCGGCATCTCCAGGTCCACCAGCAAAAGATCGAGCTTCTCATCTTTCAGGATGGTGAGCGCCTGGAAGGGATCGGTGCAGGTCCTCACATCCAAAAGTGGATAGAGGGACTGGATCTTTTCCTTAAGCGCCTGAACGAAGGCCGCATCATCGTCGACGATCATGATCTTTCTCATCAACACCTCATACTATCACTTCAGAACCCGAGTGGCCGCGGAAAACACCGGGAAGGGGACATGAAGATCCAGCGCCTTTGCCATCTTCAGGTTGACGATCAGGTCCACCCGTTTCGGGGTGGCTACCGGGAGTTGGGACGCCCGCTTGCCTGAGAGGATGCGGGCGGCATAATCGGCGGCGACCTGCCCCTGCTCGGCAGGGTCGGCCTCCAGGGAAACCAGCGCACCCTTGTGGGCCGCCCCCGGCATCTGCGAGATCACCGGGATCTTCAGCTCGGCCGCCCGGTGCACCACCTTCTCGAAGGCGCGGCTCGCCGCCGCGCACTCGGTGATGTAGATCATCTCCACCCGGGCCCCGAACAGCGAGGCCAGGGCGGCATCGACCCCGGAAGTCCCGCTCACGTTGGCCTCGGTGAGAATCACCCCGCTGGCGGCGGCAATCTTGCGGGCCTCGCGGAGCTGGACCAGGGACCCCTCT
This sequence comes from Geomonas sp. Red276, assembly GCF_054784495.1. NCBI lineage: Bacteria > Pseudomonadati > Thermodesulfobacteriota > Desulfuromonadia > Geobacterales > Geobacteraceae > Geomonas > Geomonas sp. Red276. The sequence goes on along the minus strand of NZ_BLXW01000023.1, from coordinate 29,755 downwards.
TCCCGGACCGAGTAGATCACCCCCATCGACTTGGTCGGCTTGATCTCGAGCGCGGTGCGGATGAGGGTGACCAGCGGGACCTTGGAGCTTATGCCGGCCGCGTTGGTGCCGGTGGAGTTCATGCTCTTGGCGACGCCGGTTTCCACCGGCCCGTAGACGTCGGCGAAGACCACCGGGATGTCCCCCCGCTCGTGCAGCGCCGCCAGGGTGGCGGAGGCCCCGTAGGAGACGATGAGATCCGCGCCGATGGCGTTGAACTTCCTGACACTGTTGGCCCAGGAAATCGGGTCGGGGTTCGGGGTCTGGGTGATGACTTCCACGCTGCTCTGATCGTACCCCTTGAGGACCATGGCCTTGATGAAGGCCCGGTGAGCCTCGCGGTAGCGCGGCAGGTCGCAGGTCAGGATGGCGGCCACGAGCTTCCCGGCCGCAAGGGAGCGCGACGCGGGGGTGGCTGCGCAGATGACCAGCAGCAGGATTGTCAGGCGAAAAACTTTCAGGATCTACCTCTTGCTCACCACGTGGCCGCCACGGTCGCCACCACGGAATGGACGGTCCCGTTGTACAGGCTGTAGGCCGGGTTCTTCTCGTCGTAATCCCTCACCTGGTACTGCAGCGAGGAGGAAAGCATCGGGGTGAAGTGGTACTCCCCCCGCGCGGAAAGCTGGCTGATCACCGTCTTTTGTCTGGTGATGTCGGTAATGCCGCTGGTATCGCTGCCGGCGGAGAAGGAGGTAAAGGCAGGTTCGAAGGCCGAAGCGGAGCGGACCTGCTGCAGCATGAGGGAGAGGTCGAGCCTGTCCACCCCGGTGTAGGTGGCGCTGACCCCGAACACGTGGGAGCGGTCGTAGAAGTCCGAGCCGGCCTCGTGTCCCACCGCCACCATCGAGAAGAGCACGCTCTGGTCGATACGGGTGTCGAGATAGGCGTAGTTGGCCCCCAAAGTCAATCCGGGCAGCGGAACGAACCACCCGATCAGGTTCCCGTTGACCACCTGGCGGTCGCGGGAGGTGAGGGGATAGGCGGTGTAGGTCACGTCGGTGGAGACCGTGGGGTCGACCGGGAGGTTGACCAGGAAATGCTGCACGTCGGGGTTGAGCTCCCGCCTGACGATCAGGTTGGCACTCCCCCCCCAGCCGTTGTTCCTGATGAAGCTCGCCAGCAGTTTTCCTTCGTGCTTCTCCTGGTAGGAGGCACCGTAGGAGGGGTGGTCGACGGTGGTGTAGCTGTAGCTTCCGTTGAAGCGAAGACCGGTCACCGGCCGGTAGTTGGCCGAGATGGCCCCGCGATGGCTCGCGCTGTCCTCGGGAAGCGCCCAGCTCGTGTAGGACTGCAGGGAGGAGACGTTGCTCCTTTGCTGGAACTGCCCCCGGTACTCGCCGGTCATCGAGAAGTCGCGCCGCGGATGGTAGGCGACGGTGGCAGTCACCGTGTCCCTGGTGGTGTCCATCGGGGCCTTGACGAGGACCACCGGGCTGGCGAAGTTCACGCTGGTCACCTCGCCCCGCCCGTCGTTTTCCAGCTGCTGGCGGCGGTATTTCACCGTCGCGCTCCACTCCTTGTTGAGGATGTAGGAGAGATCGCCGGCGGCGTTATGCAGATCCTCGCGGAGGGACTTGGCGCCGGTGGTATCGGAGAGGTTGGAGAGGTTCTCGCGCTGCTCGACGCTGTAGGCGCCGCTCGCCACCAGCCCCCCGGACATCGAGCTGTGGACCTTGAGGGTGTGGGAGACGAAGCGGCTGTCGGGATTCTCGTTGTGCTCCCTCACCCCGCCCACCGTCTCCGGGTTACCCGCGATGTCGTTACGCGAAACGTAGGGGGCGGTCGGAATGGGCTGGCGGTCCTCGAAGACCCGGATCTTGAACTCGTAGGCGAGATCCACCGGTCCCAGGTGGGCGTCGGCCCCCACCCTCCCCTCCTGGGTCTGCTGGTTCACGTTGCGGGGGGTGGCGTAGATGGTGTTCGGGGTCCCCTCGAAGGCGATGTCGGCAAAGCGCTGCTGTCTGGTCCCTTCCCGGACCAGCCGCCAGTAGCCGAGGTTCACGTGGAGGGGATAGTTGTGCAGCCGGTAGCGGAAGTCGGCGTTGTCCTGCACCACGCTGACCCCGTAATCCTGCTCCGGGTCCTGGACCGCCACGTAGTCGGCCGGGGTGCGGGGGGGATCGACGCGGCCGGCCTGGAAGTTCGGCGAGAAGAGGATCTCGCGGTCCAGGTTGTGGAAGAGCGACTCGGTCCTCAGGTGGAGGCGGTAGTCCCCCTGGTAGTCGAGGAGGAGGTCGCCGTGATAGTCGTGCTCGTTGAGGAAGGCCCCCTCGACCTCGAGGTTGCCGTCGCGCTGGAGGTTGCGATAGAAGAGGCCGCCGGTCCGGCTGGAGCGGAGGAAGCCGAACGGTTCCGCCCGGCCGCCGTAGCCGTCGGTGGCCACGAAGCCGTACCCTATGAAGCCCCCCTTCTGCTCGAGGGTTTCCACCTGGCGCTCCTGCTCAGGCGGAAGGCTTTTCGCCACGGTCGGATCGGGCTCCAAAAGCGGCTCCCACGGCTCTTCGGCCGCCGCGGCCCCCGCGGTAAGGAGCACCACCACCAGCGAAAGCGCCGCCGCGAGCCTCCGGTCCCACCCTCTGGTCACCCTCCGATCATGTAAACCGTTCATTGGCGCAGCGTCCCCTTTCCGGTCAGCCCCTGGGTGGGGGTGTCGGTTCCGTGGATCTGGGAATGGCAGTCGGTGCAGCGGTTGGTGAAGAGCTGCTTAAGCCCGGGGGTGTTGGAGGAGAGATGGGCGGAGTGGCACTGCAGGCAGAGAAACGGCATGGCCGCGTTCAGGAGGTGGTTGTTGACCGAGCCGTGGGGGGTGTGACAGTTGAGGCAGTTCTCGGTCAGGTCGCCGTGCTCGAAGACGAAGGGGCCCTGCTTCTCCATGTGGCAGCGGGTGCAGGTCTCCTTGAGGGTGTTCCCCTTGAGAAGCTTCGGCTGGGTGGAGCCGTGGATCTCGTGGCAGTCCACGCAGACCATCTTCTTTTCCCGGATGGGGTGGTGCGAGTAGAGGGCGTTTTCGGCCCGCACCTGGGGATGGCAGCCGTAGCACATCTCGGCCATCTGCTCGCGGCTCACCTTCTGCTGCGGCCCCTTGTGGAGCTTGTGGCAGTCGAAGCAGCTCACGTCGTTGATGGCGTGCACGCTCGCGTTCCAGAAGGCGAGCGCGGGCTGCGAGGCGGCCGAATGGCACTTGAGGCAGATGAGCGACTGGGCCTGGGGGGGAAGGTGCATCAGGTCGAGGAAGGTGCTGGTGTCGCACTTCCTGTTCTCGGCGGTGTTCTTCTCGGGGTTGTCGGGGAGGTTGGCGATGGCGAGGCTCCCCGGGCCGTGGCACGACTCGCAGTTGACCAGGGGGAGGCCGGTCTCGGCCTTGATCTGCTCGCCGTGGACGCTGTGGCTGAAATCGTCGGAGATCTTGTCGTGCTTGTGGCACTTGGCGACGCAGTTGGCGGTCCCGACGTAGTCGGCGTCGAGCCTACCAACGATCATCTTCTCGTACTCGCGCACCGGCAAAAGCGGCTTGCTCTGCTTCAAGTCGGCGCAGGCCCAAAGGGAAAGGGAAAGCCCCGCCAAAAAGGCGGTCAAAAGGATGCGGCGGCCAAGCGGTGCCTTTGCCATCTAGTCTCCCCTTATCCCCTTGGTGGTGGTGTAGATGAAGCTGCGGACGACCGGATTCTGGCTCTGCTTGATCTCCCGGGGGGTCCCCACCTCCACGATGGTCCCCCCGCTCATCATGGCGATGCGGTCGGAGATGTAGAGCGCGAAGTTCAAGTCGTGGGTGACGATCACGGTGGTGTTCCGGGTGGTCTCCTTGAGCTTCAGAATGGTGTTGGCCAGCTCGTCGGTGGTGACCGGGTCGAGCTCGGCGGTCGGCTCGTCGTAGAGGATCAGGTCGGGGTTCATGGCGAGCGAGCGCGCGATGGCCACCCGCTTCTTCATCCCGCCGGAAAGCTCCGAGGTCCTGAGCCCTTCACGTCCGGCAAGGCCGACCATCTCCAGCTTCTCGCGGATGATCTCCCGGATCCGCTGCTCCTTGCAGACCCGTTTCTCCCTCAGCCAAAGCCCCACGTTCTCCCCCACGGTCAGCGAGTTGAAAAGGGCCGAGGACTGGAAGACCATGCTGTAGCGGTAGTCGCGGGAGGAGTCGTGCGGGTCCCCCGAGAAGATCGGGAGATCGTCGATGTAGATCTCCCCGGAGTCGGGGGTCTCCAGCTTGACGATATGCTTCAGGAGCACGCTCTTGCCGGTCCCGGAGGGGCCGATGATGCAGAAGGTCTCGCCCGCCTTGATCTCCAGGTCGATGTCCTTGAGGACATGGGTGGAGCCGAAATACTTGTTGAGCCCAACTATCCGGATCCCCACCCCGCGGGTCTCGTGGAGGTCCACCGGACGGCTGTGGTCGGAGTGGAAAAAGGATGCGCTGAGGCCGTGCTTGAGTTTGGCGAACAAGGTGGATCCTTTGCGCTGACCTCCCCCGTAAAGAAGGGGGTGGTGGACCGGGAGCCGGGGCGGCGGCAGCCGGAGGGGTCAGCGCTGAAAAATGCCGCAATAGTAGCAGAGTGGTACACGGTCTGGCAAGCAGAGATGTGTACATTCCTTAACGATCACTGAAATTTGCCCCTCCGTCCCGGACGCCGGCAACCCCTTGATATCTCTATGAGATACCTGGGCAACCCGGGGCGGTCCGAAGGTAAGAACCGGGTAAATCTTCGATTAGAAGAGATAGGGGGAACGGTTGGTGAAATGGCGCCGGGAAACGACGGTAAACCAGGTGACCCCCAAGACGAAGATCCCGGCGATGAGGGTGTTGAGCCGCATGTCGTCGGGGGTGACCGCCACCCCGCTCAAGGCCGTGTAGCGGTCGGGGGGGATCGACCAGAGGTTCACCAGGGCGTTGAAGAGGTCGAAGAGGTTGTAGCAGAGGAGGAGGTAGTAGGTAAGCCGCTGCCTCTTGAGGATCCCCAGGCAGAGATACAGGGAGACGAGGCTGTCGGCAAAGGTGAGGAAATGCCCCTCCCCTCCGGTCACGAGTTTTCCCAGGAAGGGGTAGGGGCTTCCGTAGCTGGAGGCGGAGAGGAGAAAGGAAAAGAGGTAGACGGCGGCGAGCAGGTTGAGGGAGACCGGGCGCCGGTTGGCATGGGAGATCACCGCCGCGTCCCTCCGCTCACTGACGGGCCTGCTTGACGTGCTCCTTGAGCAGGCAGCGGTCCATCACCACCGAAAGCCCCGCAGCCTCGGCACGCTCGGCGGCCTCTTCGTTGACGATCCCCTCCTGCATCCAGACCACCTTGGCTCCCTTGGCGATCGCCTGCTCGACGATCTCGGGGACGAACTCGGAACGCCGGAAGATGTCCACGATCTCCACCGGCTCGGGGACGTCGGCCAGGGTCGGGTAGCACTTCTCGCCGAAGATCTCGCTCGCGGCCGGGTTGACCGGGATGATCCGGTACCCTGCCCTCTTCAGGTAGGCCGCCACCTCGTGGCTCGCCTTCCCCGGGTCCGGCGACAGGCCGACCACCGCGATGGTGCGGTAGTCGAGGATTTTCTTGATGTCGGGTCGTGTCATGGGAACCTCCCTTTCATGAGTCTATATCCCAAGTCTACCACCTGCTCGACCGCCCGGTCACCTCTTCCTCATGCCGGAGATGGTCACGAAGAAGAAGATCACCAGCATGACGCCGGCGATGAAGATCCAGTCGGCCGGGGTGTACGCTTCCATGCGGTCCTCCTATCCGTTTAGTTGGTCGAGGAGGCTTTGGGCCTCGGCGAAGTCGGGGTTCATCCGGAGCGCGCTCCGCAGGTAGGTGCGGGCGTCGCCGTTTCCTCCCATGCTGATGCAGCACTGGGCGAGGAGGTAGGGGATCTCCGGCATCGGGAATTCGCAGGCGAAGAAGGCGTCGGCCATCACGTCGTTCAAGACGGCGGTGGCCTCCAGGTAGTCACCATCCTCCTTCATGGCCATGGCACCGGCGATGGCCTCCAGGTAGTCGACGGCCGGGACCCGGGGGAGCTCCCCCTTGCCGATCCGCTCCAGCCTTCCCCGCACCTCGCCCGCCGACTGCTCGGGAAGGGTCGGCAGCAGGGAGTTCCAGAGCGAGGAGGCCTTCTCGTACTTGCCGAGCAGGAAGTAGACCTCGGCCAGGTTGGAGATCCCCCGCAGGTTGCCCGGGTCGAGGGAGAGCCCCCGCTCCAGGAATTCGGCCGCCTTGTAGAGGGTCACCGTGGAGAGGTGCAGCGCGGAGAAACGGCACCCCTTGTCCAAAAGGGTGGAGCCGATCTCCAGCGGGAAATGGCCGTTCTCCGGCTCCATCAGGGCGAAGATCTTCAAGAGGTTGACCCGGCGGTCGAGGTAGGGGACCTCGACGTCCTTCTCGCCGAGCATGAGGATGTTGCTCGCGAGCTCCGAGACGTAGTGGGGATACCCCTCCTTGAGCCAGGCGGCGTAGCGGTCGGCGAAGCGGCAGCCGGGGTCGGTCCTCAAGGCCTGGTAGATCCCGCGGCCGAGCTCGTCGTAGCCGGGAGCCTCCCCCTGCAGCTTAAGGAAGTCGGTCTCCACCAGCGGGATCGGCTCCGATCCCACCTCGATGCGCACCTTGCCGTCCAGCCCGGTCACCTCGAAGGGGGCCGGGGGGCCATAATACACGATCCCCGCCAGGGGAGTTGCCTGCTGCATGATTGCCTAACCTCCTACCCTTCCCGTCCCGGGAAGGTGTTGACGCCCGCGTGGACGCCTATGGTCTTGTAGATACGGACTTCATCCCACGGCTCGCCGAGGATGCCGTCGTGGATGGCCCAGCTGCGCCCCCGCACCGTCCGCTCCATGCCGGGACGCCGGAAGGGGGTGGAGCCGTCGAGCTTGCGGAAGAGTTCCCCTCCCGGGGCGAAGCCGGCGTCGATCTCCAGCATGAGCTTCTTTCCCACCACGTAGTCGAAGCCGTACTTCTCGTAGCGGATGGCGTTGTCGTAGCTCAGAGGCTCGGCGACGATGAGCTCCATCCCGAGCGAGTCGGTGAGCCGCTCCAGAAGCGGGAGGAACTCCCCGAACATCCGCAGGCCGTGGCGCACCTGGTGCGGGAAGAGCCCGGCCTCCATGGCGCGGAGCTCCTCGGCGAGGTTCCTGCCGTGGGTGGCGAAGACGTTGTTTCTCCCCTCGCTGTCCCGGTCCACCTCGAAGCGCCGGGCGGCGGGGTCGCAGATCTGGCAGAAGGCGAGCTCCATCTGGCGGTGGTGGGTGTCGCAGAGCTCCAGGAAGAAGAGGGGATCGCGGTCGCCGGCCGCCAGCCGGGCCTCCATCCTCACCAGCCGAAGCCCCCGGGGGGCCACGATGTCGACCACCCCGCCACCCGCCTTCTCCAGCAGGGCGGCCAGCCGCGGCGGGAGGAGCCGCCGGTAGATGGCCTCCTTCTCGGCGGGCTCCAGCCGGTTGATGTCGTGCAGGGAGAAGAGCTCCCGCCCGGACCGGTCCCGTAACTGATCGTTACCCGCGATCCTTGGCATGGCCACCAATGTGCACCGGGAAGATGTGGGCGCGGAGGTAGGCGATCACCCGCTCCACCGCGTCCAGCGCCGCGTTGCGATCATCCTCCTGGGCCCAGTGCATGGCGTCGAGCAGCATGCGGTGCGGGTACCCCAGGGGTCCGATCAGCTTGATAAATTCAGCCGGCAGCCTCGGAGAGATCTCCCGGTCGTTCATCACCGCCCAGGCCATTGTCCAGGCCCGGGCGACGTTCATCATGTCGTATCCCCCTCCCCCGACCGCCACCCAGGGAATCCGGAGCGCCCTGAGCTTCTTCAAAAGATAGCCGTAGGCGTGGGTGGTTACCTCCAGCCGGGTCAGCGGGTCGGTCCGGAAGGTGTCGGCGCCCAGCTGGGTGAAAAGCACGTCCGGGTCGAAGGCGGCTATAAGCGGGTAGGCGATCTCGTCGAAGGCCTTCATGAAGAGCGCGTCGTCGGTGTGGGCCAGAAGCGGCACGTTGACCGCGTACCCCTTCCCCTTCCCTTCGCCGGTCTCGTGCTCGAAGCCGGTACCGGGAAAGAAGTAGATGCCGCTTTCATGGAGCGAGATGGTGAGCACCCGGTCGCTATGGTAGAAGGCGTTTTGGACCCCGTCGCCGTGGTGGGCGTCGATGTCGAGGTAGACCACCCGCTTTCCACGGGCCACCAGGTGGTTGATGGCCACCACCGCGTCGTTGAGATACGAGAAGCCGGAGGCGCGGCTTTTCTGGGCGTGGTGCCACCCGCCGAGCGGGTTGAAGGCGGCCGCGAAGCCCTCCTCGGTCACCAGCCGGGCCGCCTCCAGGGTGCCGGAGACGCCGAGGCAGGCCCAGTCGTAGACCCCGGGGAAGATCGGGTTCTCGAGATCCCCAAGCCCGTAGCGGAAGTCGGCGCGCGACTCGCAGTCGTCGCTGAACTCCTTGAGCCGGTCGAGGTACTCCGGGCCGTGGGCGGTAAGGAGCTCCTCCCGGGTGACGGCCCGGGGGACCCGCTGCTCCATCCCCGGCAGCTCCAGCAGCCGGTAGGCGGCCATCAGGTCGCGGGCCAGCCGGAAGCGCTGCACCTTGAAAGGATGGTGGTCGCCGTAGCTAAACCCCGTGAGATCGGCGCAGGTTATCAGTGCAGTCTTGGCAGCCAGGAGATCCCCCACCTTCTTCGTCCCCGGCCGGGCCGGGGGATTCGAATGTACCCCGCCCGCGGTGGGGAGGTCAACCTCTAATGCTGCCCATTCATTAGGCATGACTGCCTCCCCTTTAGGCAGAACACTCACCCCACCTGCGGGCAGCCGGCACTGTTTTCCAATGATTACAGACTTTTGGCTTTTTGGCAAGCATCTTGCTGGACCTGGCGGGCCCAGGATTAAAACCATGGCCAGCGACTGCTCATTAATCAGGCTCTCACAACGAGGTGGGGCTATTTACCAACGGAGGTAATGTAATGAACGGGATGTCAATGACGACTCCACTTGGCAACAGCAGCGATGTACTCTTCCTCATGCTCGGCGCGGTCATGGTCTTCGCCATGCACGCCGGGTTCGCCTTCCTGGAGGTCGGCACCGTACGGCAGAAGAACCAGGTCAACGCCTTCGTGAAGATCCTCACCGACTGGTCGGTCTCCACCGTGGTCTACTTCCTGATCGGCTTCCCGATCGCCTACGGGATCAATTTCCTCAAGCCGGTCAAGGAGCTTTTGGGGGAGAACCAGGGGTACGACATCACCCACTACTTCTTCCTCCTCTGCTTCGCCGCCTGCATTCCGGCCATCATCTCCGGGGGGATCGCCGAGCGGGCCAAGTTCTGGCCGCAGGTGATCGCCGGCGCCATCTTCGCCGGGGTGAGCTACCCCCTTTTCGAGTCGCTCATCTGGGGAAAGAACATGTCCCTTCTGCAGGACGTCTTCAAGAAGGTCGGGGGGGCCGAGTTCCATGACTACGCAGGGTCGGTGGTGGTCCACTCCATCGGCGGCTGGATCGCCCTCCCCGCCGTGCTCATCCTGGGACCCCGCATGGGGCGCTACCTCGGGAGCAAGTCCCACCCGATCCCGATCAGCAACATCCCCTTCCTGGCCCTGGGCTCCTGGATCCTGGCGGTCGGCTGGTTCGGCTTCAACGTGATGAGCGCCGGCCATTTGGACAAGATCTCCGGCGTGGTGGCGGTCAACTCCCTGATGGCCATGGTCGGCGGGGTGCTCGCCGCCCTCATCGCCAGCAGAAACGACCCCGGCTTCGTCCACAACGGCGCCCTGGCCGGCCTGATCGCCATCTGCGCCGGCTCCGACCTCATGCACCCGCTGGCCGCCTTCGTCACCGGCGCCATCGCCTCGCTCATCTTCGTGTTCGGCTTCCAGATCGAGCAGGAGAAGCTCAAGATCGACGACGTGCTCGGCGTCTGGCCGCTGCACGGGGTGATCGGCTCCTGGGGCGGGATCGCCTGCGGCATCTTCGGCCAGGAGGCCCTCGGCGGGCTGGGCGGAGTCTCCTTCGTCTCCCAGTTGATGGGGACCGTGTCCGGCATCGCCTTCGCCCTCGTCAACGGCTTCCTGATCTACGGCCTCCTCTCCAAGACCGTCGGCATCAGGCTGGACCCCGAGCAGGAGCACGCCGGCGCCGACCTCTCCATCCACCAGATCGGTGCCTACCCGGAAGAGCACGTCCGCTGATCGGTCACCCTCACTCCAACCAGGCAATTTTTTTGTCGAAAAGGCCCCCCCGGGGCCTTTTTTATTTTGCTATTTACAAGGAACCCGGTATTATTGGCACCATGGTTAGAAAATCCTAATTACAATCAAAGGTCGGTTCGATCATGAAAACACCCTTAGGAGAGTTACTGGTCGAGTCAGGGATCATAACCATCAAGACCCTCGAGCGCGCCCTGATCAGGCAGCACAAGCAGCGGCGGCGCCAGCGGCTGGGGAGCGTGCTGGAGGAGATGGGGGTCATCACCAGGGACGAGCTGATCGAGGCCCTCGCCAGCCAGCACGGCTACCAGACGGTGCGGGAGCTCGCCTCCCAGAGTTACCCCCGTCAGCTGCTGGAGCTCCTCCCGGTGCAGTTCGCCCAGGAACGGGTGGTTTTCCCCCTGCGCCGCCAGCGGGAGGGGGTAGTGGTGGCCATCACCGACCCCTGCGATACCGACACCATCTCCGAGCTGCGGGCCTACTGCCGCACCCGCATCATCCCGGTGCTGGCCACCCGGGAGGCGATCGTGGCCGCCATCAAGCGCCACTACCTCGGTGCGGAGGAGGTGAACGTCGAGGCCCCCCGGGTCCTGGTGGTCGACCACGCAACCGACACCACCTCCGAGGTCGCCGAGGCGCTCAGGAAGGAAGGGTACCAGGTGCTGATCGCCAACGACGGTGTGGAAGGGCTCGGGATCGCCTTCTCGCAGCGGCCGGAGCTGATCCTGTGCGACGCGGTGATACCCCGCATGGACGGCTACGCGCTCATGCGCGCCATCAAGGCCAACCCCGCCACCGCCGAGATCCCCATGATCCTGTTGACCTCCAAGGCCTCTCCCGAGGAGGAGCACCGGGCGCTGAAATCGGGTTTCCACGACTTCATCGCCAAGCCGATGATGACCATCAGGGTGGTCTCCCGGGTCAAGCGGGCCTTCGAGATCATGCAGCAGGTGAAGGAAGAGCATGCCGCTCCCGCCGCCTGACCCCTTCCCGGGATGCCCGGCCGCCGGCCGGGTATGTGGTGAAAATACACATGAGAGGGAAGCAAAGGTGATCTTAACGGTCTTCGATGGTAGGTAAATTCCGGAGGGACAGTCTTTTTATCCTTACAGCGCTTGCATTTTCGAGACATTAAATTACACTAAGAGTGAAGTTTCAACCCGGCATTCCCATTAAACCGAACAAGGGAGGGGCGATGTACAAGGAAAAGAGAAACTTCGCCAGGCTGGCACTGCACGCCAAGGCAAACATACATTTCGATAACGAACTGATCGAGGGGGAAGTAGAGAACCTGAGCATGAAAGGTGTCTTCGTCACGGCCGCCAGGAAGGTCGAGATCAGCGACACCGTGGCCATCACCATCTACCACACCCTCACCCCGCAGGTGCTGTGCGACCTCAAGGCGAAAGTCGTGCGGGTCACCGAAAAAGGTATGGGACTGCAGTTCGAGAAGACCCTTTTGGACTGAGATCTCCAGGCACGGATTACCCGCGGGGAGGAGCCGACCGGTTCCCCCCGCCTAACCCCTCCCCGCTTTACCGCATTTCCCCCGCTTCGCTTACGAGCCCCCTTCCACCGATCTCACTCAGGCAGCAGTCAGCGTGAAATAGAAGGTAGCCCCCTTGTCGACCTCCCCTTCCGCCCAGATCCGTCCCCCATGCCGGTTGATGATCCGCTGGACCGTGGTGAGCCCGATTCCGTGGCCGGGGTACTCGGCGCTGTTGTGGAGCCTCTGGAACGCCTGGAACATCATCTCCGCGTGGCACATGTCGAAACCGACGCCGTTGTCCCGCACGAAGCAGGCGCGGTCGCTCCCCATCTCGCGGGCCCCGAACTCGATGCAGGCGGTCTCCCTGAGGCGGGTGAACTTCCAGGCGTTTCTCATGAGGTTCTTCATGGCGATCTCCAAAAGCCTCGCGTCCCCGATGGTGGTTATCTTAGGCTCGATGAGGAACTCGGCCCGGCGCTCCGGCATCCCCTGGGCGAGTTCACCCGCCGTTTCGCTGGCGATGGCGGAGAGGTCGACGAGCTCCCTCTTGAGGCTCTGGTAGGAGAGCTGGGAGAGCTCCAGCAGGGCCTCGATGAGCTCGTTCATGTGCTGGGACGACTTGTGGATCCGCTCCAGGTAGTCGATCGCCTCGGGGTCGAGGCGGGCGCCGCAGCGCTCCTTGAGGGCCTGGGTGAAACCGCAGATGCGGGTCAGGGGGGCGCAGAGGTCGTGGGCGACCGAATAGTTGAAGGCCTCCAGGTCGCGGTTGATCGACTCCAGCCGCGCCCCCTGCTCGGTCAAGAGGCGCTCGACCTGCTGGGTCAGGGCCCCGAGCTCCTCGTGATCGGGACGGCGCAAAAGGAGGTCGCGGATGCTCTCCAGCGAGTTGTGAATGGAGCTCTTCAGGTCCGCCGGGTTGGGGACCTCCAAGAGCGGGGGAAGCCCTTTTTCATTGGTCACGTCACCACCTCCGGGGGGGCCGTTTCCTGCCAGCTCTGGGGCTCCCCTCTCCCCTCCACCGTGAAGCAGAAGGTTCCTCCCTGTTCGCTCTCTCTTGCCGCCCAGATCCTGCCCCGATGCAGGGTGATGATCCTTTCGACGGTCGCCAGGCCAAGGCCGCAGCAAAGGTGCTCGGCGTGCGGCTTCCGGCATCCCGCCCGGTCGGGGGCGAGGAGCGGCGGCCGGGGGCCGTTGTCACTCACGTAGAAGCTCCGCTCACCGGCCGTGACCACGGTGCCGAACTCGATGACCGGGGCGGGTACCCCGGCCGTGTAGTTCCAGGCGTTCTCCAGAAGCTGCTCGAGGGCCAGCCGGAGGAGCCGGCGGTCGCCGCGCGCGCGTACCCCGTCCTCGATCCGGAAGGTCACCGGACGCTCCCCGTTTCCCCTCAGCCAGTCGGCGATGTCGCGGGCCATGGCGCTCAGATCCACCTCCTCGGGCTCCACCCACGCCGAGGCGAGCGCGGTGAAGCGTTCGAGGGCGTTGATCCGCCCCACCATCCCGAGGGTTGCCTGCTGGATGCTGGATAGGAGCTCCCGGCACTGCGGGGTGAGCGCGGGGGCGTGCAGATTCTGCATGAGCGCGCAGTGGGTGCTGATCTTGGCCAGTTGGGAGCTGAGATCGTGAGAAACGGCGTGGCCGAAGAGCTCAAGCTCGCTGGTGCGGGCCTCCAGCTCGCTGCTCAACGACTTGAGGCCGACCTCGGCATCGATCCTCGGGGTCACGTCGAGCCCGGTGATCCAGTTGGCCCACCCCTGGATGGGGACGTAGCGGGAGATGTTGGACCAGGAGATGCTGCGGAACGAGCCGTCCTTGCAGCGAAGCTCCCACTCCCTGCCCCGGTAATGTCCCCCCTCTTCGGGGTGCGCCTCCAGCACCTCGGGCAGCTGCTCGTCGGGAAGGTGGAAGACCTCCCGCATCGGCCGCCCCATCACCTCCTCGGGCCTGAAGCCGGTGACCCGCTCGAACTCGTGGTTGCAGGCGGAAACCGAGCCCTCCCTGTCGAAGGCCAGCATCACCGCGGGAAGGTGCTGCAGGATGGTCTGCAGCCTCCTGCGATGCTCGAGCAGCAGATCGTCCTGCTCCTGGAGCCTCTTTTCACTCGCCTTAAGGGTGTCCTCCTCCTGCCAGTTCTCGTAGATCTTGCGCGCCAAGGCGGCGTAGGCCTGCTCGAGCTCCTGCCGCATCCGCTCCCGCTCGGCCGCCGCGGTGGCGCAGAGCTGGGATACCGCCAGCAGCAGGTCGAGCTCGCCATCGGAGCGGCTGCGGCGGGGATCGTGGTCGACCGGTACGAAGAGGGGGTTGGGGCAGATCTTGCCGGCGATGACCAGCTGGGGGTGGAGCTTGGCGAGCTCCAGGATGACCTCGGCGGGGAAGGCCCGGCGGCGGAAGAGGGAGAGGATGGTGGTGTCGAGTCGCCCGACCAGCCGGTTGAGGAGCAACTCGAATTCGATCAGGAGCGAGGTGAGCGATGGGTCGCCGGCCGCCCACCCCATGTCGCAGATGACCCGGGTGGCCCGGAAGCCGTCGGTCGACGCCATGGCGGCGAGGGAGGCGAGGAATTCGATAACGCTCTGCGGGGTGAAGCGTCCCCCCTTCAACCAGCAGTCCTCCACCGGCAAAAGCTTGAGCGCCCCGATGTCGTGCTTTTGCCCCAGCACCGCGTTCTTCAGCACCCGCTCCAGGGTCTCCTCGCCGCCGTGGAGATAGAGACAGCGCTCCCCGAGGGAGAGCCCCTTCTGGATGAAGGGGACCACCGGGGTCAGGATATCCTCCTCCCCGTCGTACAAAAGGCAGAGGTGGTGGTGACGTCCCGCCTCCTCGAGCCCCGGGAGCGGTATCGGTTCTCGTTGCGCCATCGGCCCTCACAGAAAATTATTTTCTCTTAATACTACTGGAAATGGGGCGAGGTGCAATAAACCGGTGTCGGAAGGAGGTGGGAGAACAGGGTAAGGAAACCGCCAACTTCCACCGAGGAGAAGTCACCCGGGCCCCGGCGGGGAGAGAGCGGGAGTCGCCGAAGGAAGGGGAAGCGCTCACTGGTCCGGGGAAAGGTGCCGTAATCGTCGGCGGTTAGCGTGGAGACGGGTGAAAGGGACGGAAAGGAGGCGGGGTAAGATTCCCTCCGGGAAAGGGGGGCGGGGTAACATTCTCATTAAAGTTTCGGCTAGACACCGGGACGTCCCTGTGATATACAAAACAGCGTTCTGTTTATTTCTGAGGAGGGTGAATGTCGAAGCACATCGTGGTCATCGATGACTGTCAGGTCGTGCTGGCCATGGCCAGCGATTTTCTCGAGGCGGCCGGTTTCCGGGTCTCCGTTGCGGACAACGGTGTCTACTCCAACCACCTGATCTACTCGAACACCCCACCCGACCTGATCATGCTCGACGTGGTCATGCCGCTCATGTCGGGGGACAAGAAGCTCCGGCTGCTCAAGTCGCGCGACAAAAGCCGCCACATCCCGGTGCTGCTGATCTCCTCCAAGGACGAGGACGAGCTCAGCAGGCTCGTGGACACCCACGGCGCCGATGGCTACCTCGCCAAGCCGTTCACCGCCGAGCAGCTGGTGGCCACCGTCAAAAACCTCATCGCCCCCGGCCCCGGAGGGGACCGGCCGGCCCGGATGCTGCGGGCCGCCTAGCCGCTAGCGCCGGCCTCCCCCCCGTCTTCCCCGCGGCGCCTCCTGCTGGACGGGAAGGCGCGCCAGATAGACCACGTGCCGCAGACCTCCGCGGCCGGGGCGGTCGGTGGTGACCGCAAAGCCCGCCCCCTTGAGCCGCTTTTCGAAGGCGGCATCCACATTCTCCCCCCACACCGCGAACACCCCGCCCGGCTTGAGCGCCAAGCGGGTCAGCTCGGTCGCCACGCTTCCGTAGAGGGGATCCATCACCTTGTCGGAACGGGAGTGGGGACCGGTGTAGAGGTCGAGCACCACCGCGTCGAAGCGCTCCCCCCCACCGGCACTCTTCCTGATCACCCGGGAGACGTCGTCGATCTCCACGGTCACCCGGGGATCGCTCACCGCCGAGGCGGTCAGCGGGGCGAGCGCCCCCCGGCACCAGTCGACCACCACCGGGTTAAGCTCGGCCACCACCACGGCCGCCGAGGCGGGAAGGGCATCCAGCACCGCCCTCAGGGTGATCCCCATCCCGAGTCCCGCGACCAGCACTCGGGGGGCGGGATGCTCCTTGAGCGGCGCACAGGCCACCTCGCCGAGCGCGACCTCGGAGCGGTGCAGGGAACTGTTCATGAGCACCAGCCCGTTGACGGTGATCAGGAAATCCCGCTCCCCCCGCCGCCTCAGTTCCAGCACCCCGTCCGGGGTCTGCACCCGGTCAAGAACCACCCAGGGTTGCGCCATCAAAACACCTCCTTAATCGTTTGCTCGATCATTTTCTGCGCGGGCGCCTGAGCGCCTCCTCTTCGGCCGCCTCCGCCTCGTCGAGGATGGCGAGGTAGTTGCGGTAGCGCTCCGCCGAGAGCCGGCCCGTTTCCACCAGGGCCGCCACCTCGCACCCCGGCTCCTTGCGGTGGCGGCAGTTGCGGAAGCGGCAGGGGCGGCTATCCAGCGACTCGAAGCCGGGGAAATGCTCGGCAACCTCGGAAGAGGAGATGTCCACCAGGCCGAAATCGCGAAAGCCGGGAGTATCGACCAGTTCCCCCCCGCCGGGGAGGCCGTGCAGGGACGACACCGTCGTGGTGTGCCTGCCGAGCCAGCGGTGGTCGCTCACCTCCCCCACCTTCAGGTTGATCTCCGGGCAGAGGGCGTTCATCAGGGAGCTCTTCCCCACCCCGGTGGAGCCGACGAAGACGCCGCGGTGCCCTTCCTTGAGAAAGGCGGCCAAGGCATCGATCCCCTGACCGGTGGCGGCGCTCAGCGCGAAGAAGGGAACCGTCCCGCGGTAGGTCCTCTCCGCCTCCTCGGCCATGGGAATAGCCTCGGGAAGGTCGCACTTGTTGAAGATCAGGAACGGCTCCAGCCTCGCCGTGCGGGCGGCGACGATGGCGCGGTCGGCGAAACCGGGAGGAGAGAGCGGGGCCAGCACGATCCCGAGGACGTCCAGGTTGGCGGCCACCAGGTGGACCCCCCCCCGGGCGTCACGCCGGCGCAACTCGCTTCGCCTCTCCAGGCGGTCGAGGACCTCGCCCCGGACGACGACCCGGTCTCCGACCACGTGGCCGGAGTTCCGCTTGACCCGCACCATCATCCGCCCGCCGCCGGCCACCTGCACCTCGACCGCGACGCCGAAATGGGAGACGATCACCCCCTCGACCGGCGATCCCCCCCCCGCCTGATGCCGTTCCCTACTCATCCTTTTTCCCACTCCGCTGCTTCACACTGGCTCCTTGGGTCCGCCGCCAGCCGGGGCAAACGGAGGAAGAAAGGGGGCGCGCACGGGGCCCCCATTTGACAAGCCGATTTTTTGCACCATCATCTAAACTAACTTCCGGTGGTACCGATAAGAGGAGGCATCAGAGCCTGGAGGTGGATCCTCCCCGCCATGCGGCCCAGGCCCTTTTCCCTGCAATGCGGAGCCGAAGCTTGGGCACCGCCCGCTCTTTAGGTGGTGGATCATGAACAAAGAGACCGTAGACGAAGCAATCGATGGATACGTGAACGAGCGCATGGCCAAGGACAAGGAGACCGCCCTCACCCATTTCCTGGCCCGCATCTACTTAAAGCAGCCGGCCGGCGAGATCGCCGAGGCGATGCGCCGGGTGCGGGGGATGACCCGCTACTACATCGAGCTTACCAAGGTGATGGTCAACCCGTTCAAGGGGCCGGAGGTTGCCTGGCTGGCCTCCATGATCTTCATCGCCATCTATGCCATCATCCTCATCTCCATGGATGACCAGCGCCTGCTGGGGATCGCCCTGCTATCGGGGACCCTGGTCAACGCCGCCTACCTGGTCACCAGCGGGGTGAAGAAGTGGTGCCGCCTCCACGTCATGCTCGCCATCTACGACGAGATCGTCCAGATCACCGACCACGAGCTGGAGAGCCTCGCCTCCCTGTAAAAAGGCCACCGCGGTAGCCAGTTCCGCCAGGCTGGCTACCGCCAGGTCCGCCAACTCCGGCCAGGCGAAGAGCCGGCTGGGGTCGACGTGGACCGTTCCCGCCCCCGCGGCACGCCCCGTTTCCAGGTCGAAGCGATAGTCCCCCACCATGACAACCTGGTGAGCAGCCACTCCCCAGCGCTGCGCCAGCTGGTGGATCCCGTCCGGGTCCGGCTTGGCGAGCGCCTCGTCGCGGCCGAGCACGTGCGCGGGGGGGAAGTACTGCGCCAGCCCGATCCGCCCCAGGGAGACCAGCGCGTTCTCCCTCGTGTTGCGGGTCAGGATCCCGAGCCGCGCCCCCTGTGCATGGAGAAGCCCCACCAGCGCCCGGGCCCCTACCGCCGCCCGGCTGCGTCCCGCCAGTTCCACCTCGATCTCGTTGAGCTTCCCCCGGGCCAGACGCGCCTCCTCCTCGGGAAGCGCGTGCAGGTAGGCGAGGATGTCCCCCCCGTGGGGGACGCCGAGGGCCTTCCTGATGGCGTCGAAGTCGTGCACCGCAACGGTGAGGGTGCCATCGAGATCGAAGACCCAGTGCTTTCTCGCCAGGATTGTCCCGGATTGCGCGTTTTCCATAGCTCCCCTTTTAACAGATCCCGCCCAAAAGTTAAACGACCAATAGACGCGCCACCGCATCCGGGGGGCGATCGCGTTCAACAAGGCTACCGTGGCCGCCGGCGGCGCTCTCACCGGGGGGCGTCCGCGCTTGCCGCGGCCAGCGGCACAACTGCCTGTACCGAAGCTGAACAGGGGGTGTGCGAAACCTGAACAGGAAGATGAAGCGGGGGACCCGATATCTTTAATGAAATTGCCAGCTTACCGTTGGCACACTCCGCGCAACAAGGCTCATCAAATGAAATGCCGCAGGAGCGGCCGGAGGGAATTCTATGATGATGGCAGTGATCGCAATGGCAGTCGTGATGGTGGCGGCAGCGGTGCGGGTATCGGCAGTGGCCTGGGCCAGACAGTCACGAATGGCCACCGGGTCCGTGCCGGGTACCGGAAGCTCCCTGGAGGAGCCGGTCCTCGCCCGCAAGGTCACCTTGAGCGGTCGTCCACACAACAAGGGAGGTGAATCATGCTCAGCACCGTGGTAACCATTTTCGCGCTGATTTCTTTTGTCGCTGTTTCCACCCAGGTGCTCTCCTACGTGAGGCACAAAAACCAGCAACCCTAACCCCCGCCGCCGATGGCTCCCGGTTTTCATGACCGCGGGGTCTTGAGGCCCACCCAGCCAACGCAAGGGCGAGGCGCATTTTCCTCGCCCTCTCGCCATTTCTACCCGGGAAGTTGTCCGGCCTCCTCCCCGAAGAGCGGCGCTCCCCCCGCCACCCCCTCCAGGAAACGATCGATGGAGACGAAGACCTCGTCGGAGCCGGGGCCGGCCAGGATGCCGTGGCGGTCGAGCGGGAAGAGGCGGTACCCCTTCTGCCGGCTCCCCAGCAGGTCGAACAGGCGCCGGGAGCCCCTCGGATCCACCACCGGGTCCCCTTCGGACTGCACCACCAGGACAGGCGTCTCTATCCCGTGCAGCTTCCCCTCCAGATCCTTCATGAAACGCCCCAGGGCCAGCACCCCGCTGACCGGGAGGCGGGCGTAGTTGATGTGCGGCCTCTCCGGGACGGTCTCCACGAACTCCTTCTTGGCCCACTGGTAACTGAAGGCGTCCATCAGCCGGTTCCAGACGGTGATGGCGGGGGCAAAGCGGGAGGAGATGTCCATCAGCCTTAGCGGCGGGCAGACGGCGAAGACCCCGGCGATGCCGGGAACCCGACTGGCGCAGTCGAGCGCCACCCCGGCGCCGAAGGAGAATCCCCCCAGCACCACCTGGTCGCACAGAGCCTTCATCAGGGCCACCCCGAGGTCCACCGACTCCACCCAGTCCGCCCCGCTCCTTAGCGCGAGGTCGTCCGGGGAGGTGCCGTGCCCCTTAAGGCGCACCTGGTAGACGTAGCACCCCTTCTCGTTGAGGTAGTGGGCGAGTTCCGCCACCTCGGCGGGGGCGGCCAAAAAGCCGTGCACCAGCACCACCCCGAGTTTCCGCGAGCGCCCCCTCAAAAGTACCGGCGCGCCGACCCGCCGCTCCTTGGTCTCCCCGTCCCGGTAGAACTCCCGGTAGTCGGCCTCGAACTCGGCCAGCGCCTGGCGCTCCAGGAGGGCGGCCACCCGGGCCCGCACCACGAAGGCGGGGAGCCAGTCCATCAGGTGCACCTCCCGCTGGAGGGCCGAGAGCGGCATCACCTCGTTGGCGATCACCCCCAGCGGGTTCTCGATGCGGACCCGCTGCAGGTCGAAGGGGGCGGAGAACTTGCTCCGGTCCTTGTGGAGCACCCCATCCTTCCTGGAGACCACCCCGGTCTCCAGGGCCAGCAGGAGGAAGTCCCGGTACTTGTGATAGCGGTCGTCGGTGAGCAGGGCCAGTTGGCCGATCCTGAGGCTCGTGTGGCAGTGGGCCCGGCTCTTGGCGAGGCACTCGGAAGCGAGCAGGAAGGCGCGGCGGCGCAGGTCGTCCTCGGCGATGCTTGCCAGCGGGTAGGCGCGGAGCAGCGAGGCGAAGAGGTGGTCGTGGTTGACGGTGGTGAGCCGGTAGATGGAGGACATGAAGCTCTCCATGAGCCGGCGCGCCTCCCGCCGGAGGTCGGGGAGCGAGGGGAGCGGGTCGTCGAACCCGAGCCCGCCCCGGGAGCCGATGTCCCGGCTGATGGGGGGTTTCAAAAGGGGGAGCGACGGGTCGAGCGGCTCGCCGAAACGGATGTCGATGTCGACCCCGGAGAAGAGCATGCTCCCCTCGGTCAGCATCTCCTCCTTAAGGCGCGGCGAGGCCCCCTTCAGGTAGACGTTGGCCAGGGTGCCGAGGATGTTCTCCTTGGCCCTCAAGGGATAGTAGGTGAGGTTGACCGGGACGATCCAGCACTTGCCGCTCAACACCGGTCCCGGGTCCTCGATCCCGAACCGCTGGAGGATCCGGTCGGCCTCGGCGGGGTCGCTGCCGGACAAAAGGGTGAGGCGCTGGCGGTAGAATTCGGTCCTGAGCGCGAGGGTGGCGGCGCCCGAGTGGGGCCGGGTCCCGCGGGAGGGGAGCAGGAAGCGGCGCCGGAAATGGCGCTTGTCCTTGACCATGCGCCCCTCGGGGAAGATGATCCAGTTGGCCTCGCCGGTCAAAAGGGTCTTCACCACCACCTGGTCGCGGTCCGGGCTCTTGGTCGAGATGGCCCCCATCATGTCGAGCACCCCGCTCAAGGGGCCGTCGAAGAAGGAGGCGTCGGCCAGCGACCAGACCGGGTGGTGGGTCAGCAGGTGGATATGGTAGGGAAGGAGCAGGGTCTCGATGCGGGTGAAGTGGTTGACCACGAAGATCACCCCCCGGTCGCGGGGGATGTTCTCCTGGCCGTGGACATGCACCCGGAGGCGGGAGAACTTCTCCACCATGGCGATCATCCGGCCGGTTGCGAGGTAGGCCATCCGGTTCACGGTCTCCCCCCCTTCCCCTCCAGCGAGTTGCGCAGCCGACCCGGACGGTTGGTCATGATGGAGTCGACCCCGAGCCTGCAAAGCCTGCGGGCGGCAGCCGGGGAATCGACCGTCCAGACGTGCACCTCCATCCCCCGGCTCCTCAGGGTGGCCATGAAGGGCTCATCGAGGACGGCCCGGTCGCGGCTGGCCAGGCCGTCGGCCGAGATCTCGGCCAGGGTGGCCAGCACCTCGGCCGGCGAAGGGCGCCAGTAGCCGCGGAAGCGGTAGTCGGTCAGCCAGCAGGCCCGGCAGTGGGGGAGCCTTTTCTTGAGGAGGAGGATCACCCCGGCATCGAAGCAGAGGAAGCGGAGCCTGGCCGGGTCGACCGCGTGCAGGGCCACCTCGCGGGCCACCGGCTCGACGAGCTCTGCCCCCCCCTTGAGTTCCACGAAGAGCTTCTTGCCGTCCGGGAGGCTCCCCAGCACCTCCCGCAGGGTCGGGATCCTCGCCTCCCGCCACCTTTCCCCCTTCCAAAGCCCCACGTCGAGTCGGCGCAGCTCGGCCAGGGTGGAGCCCGCCACCGCGAGGTCGATCCCGGCGGTGCGGCCGGTACCGGCGTCGTGCAGGCAGACGATCTCCCGGTCGCGGGTAAGCTGGAAATCGGCCTCGATCCCGTCGGCCCCCTCTTGGAAGGCGAGCCGGAAGGAGGCGAGGGTGTTCTCGGGGGCCTCGGCGGAGGCCCCCCGGTGTCCGATGATGAGGGGGAGAACGGGGGTCATAGGCTCCTCAGGGGGTGGAGGCGGCGGCAGGAGCCGGCTCGGCGGTGGTGGAGCGGCGGAGGAAGTGGCCGTGGAGGGCGCTCACGCAGATGGTCAGGAACTTGGTCAGGTCGGAATCGTTTCTGGAGGTCATGATGACCGGGAAGCGGGCGCCGAGCACCACGTTGGCCACCTCGGCCCCCATGGTGAAGGCCCAGCTCTTGTAGAGGAAGTTCCCCCCCGAGATGGAGGGAACCACCAGCACGTCGGCCCTCCCGGCCACCGGGTGGCCGGCGAGCCCCTTCTTCTCCACCGCCTCCGGGTACAGGGCGAGGTCGTACGAGAGCGGCCCGTCCACCTCGGCGTCCGGCCAGCGGCGCTCGGCCAGGGCCTTCTCGAGGAGCGTGGTGGGGATCTTGTCCGAGGGGACCTCGTTGGCCTCCAGAAGGGCCACCCGCGGCCGTTCCACCCCGAGCCCCCGCGCCACCTCGATGGCGTTTTCGATGATGTCGATCCCGCTCGCCGGGTCCTGGTGCTGGAAGAGCTCGGGGTTGATGGCCGGGTCGGTCAGGAAGATGAGCCGCTCCACGCCGGGGAGCTCGAAGACGCTCACGATGGAGAGCCTCCGGCCGGTGCCGATCCCCTCTTCCCGGTCGAGGATCGCCCTGGTGAAGGGGGCGGTGTTGATGCCACCCTTCATGACCATGTCGGCCTTCCCTCCCCGCACGAGCCCGACGGCGGTGCGGGCGGCCCGGTCGGCGTAGTCGGGGACGTCGTCGGGGACCTCCACCAGGAGGTAGCGCTTGTCGAAGATGAGTTCGCTCCCGCACGCCTCCCGGACCTTGGCGGCGCTCCCGACCAGGTAGACGCGGTCGACGAGCCCCTCCTCGATCCCCTTGTTGAGGGCGGCGAGCGAGCTGTGATCGGGGCAGGCAAGGGCCACCTTCTGCCGGGTGAGGAGCTTCGCGGCCTCGATCACGCTCCGCATCCCGCGCCCCTTGGTGAGCCTCAGCATCGACTCGCTCTTGTAGATGACGGCAATCACCCGGGCCATGGGGGTGACCGCCTGCAGCGAATGGGTGAGCCCCGAGTCGAAGTAGAGGGAATCCCCCTCGGCAAGGAGGTGGCTCTCCCCGCCGACGGTCACCAGCAGTTCCCCGGCAAGGACATGGAGAAACTCCTCGCCGGGGTGACGGCTCACCTCCAGGTCGTGGGGGGAGCCGTGGTGAAGGTCGATGACGAACGGCTCCAGGTGGCGCCCCGCGAAGGAGGGGGAGAGGCTTTCGTAGTGGAGAAGCCCCTTGCGGTCCACCCCCACCCGCTCGTTCCTGGCGGTCTTCACCACCCGGCTCTCCAGCTGCTCCCGGCCAAAGAGGAGGGTGGAGAGCCCGACCCCGAGGAAGGTGGAGAGGCGCAAAAGCTCGGAGATCCGCGGGGCGAGCCGGTCGCCCAGCACCGCCGAGAGCGTCTCTGCATCCCACCCGAGCGCCTCGCAGATGCTGGCCGCCGGCACCTCCCGGGCCTCGAGCACCGCCTGCAGATTAGGGCCGATCTTCATGGCTTCCCCCGTAACTCTTCGGTTTATCGACCCCGGTCAAGACCCGTACCCCCGCCTCCACCAGCGCCTCGAGCTCGTATTCCCCCGGCCGGACGAGGACCGGGCCGACGAAGGAGACCTTGGCGGCGAGCGCCCCGGTGAGCGCCGGCGAGAAGGCGAGCCCGCCTGTCAATAGTACCGCATCCACCTCGCCGTCGAGGGCGGCGGCCAGGGCACCGATCTCCTTGGCCACCTGGTAGACCAGCGCCTCGAAGACCTGGGCCGCCTCCCGCTCCCCCCGGGCGATCCGCTCCTCGACCTCGGTCAGCTCCACCGTCCCGAGGTAGCTGAAGACCCCGCCGCGGCGGGCGATGGTCACCTTGAGCTCGTCGATGGAGCAGCTCCCCTCTTCCAAAAGGCGCAGGACCCCGGTCAGGGGAAGCCCTCCGGTCCGCTCCGGGGAGAAGGGGCCGTCGCCGTTGAGGCCGTTGTTGACGTCCACCACCCTCCCCTGCCGGTGCGCGCCGACGGTGATGCCGCTTCCCAAGTGGGCCACGATCAGGTTGAGCTCGCGGTAGTCGCGCCCGAGCTCGCGGGCGGCCCGCAGCGCGCAGGCGCGCTGGTTGAGCGCGTGGAACATGCTGGTCCGCTCCACCCCCCTGAGGCCGGAGAAGCGGGCCGGCGGCCAGAGCTCGTCGATCACCGGAGGGTCGACGATGCAGGCGGCTACCCCGTGCCGGTCGGCCACCCGCCGGGCGAGGACCCCGCCGAGGTTGCAGGCGTGTTCGCCGCTCACCCCCCGCACGAGATCGGCCTCGAGAAGGTCGTCCACCAGGTAGGTCCCCCCCGGCACCGGCCTGACGAGCCCTCCCCTCCCCACCACGAGATCGAAGGTGGCGGCGTCGCCGCGCTCGGCAAGGTAACGCTCCAGGGACGCCAGCCGGTAGTCGAGCTGGTCCATCACCCGCGGGAAGCGATCGATCTCCGCGTGGGGGTGCCGGATGCACCCCTTTTCCAGCTCGCCCCGGCGGTAGATGCCGATCTTGGTCGAGGTGGAACCGGGGTCGATGGCGAGGATGTTCATCTGGTCCCTCCAGGTGGAGACGTTCAACGAGGCGGGCGGCGTCGGCCGGAGCAGGTTAGCACCCCTCCGGGGTCTTGCGGAAGATTATAAGCGAATAAGGTGAAAGAAAAAGCTCAATATTTTTGCACGACAGTCGATACCAAACCCATTCGGTCAGGATAGCGCTCCGGGAAAGGGGCCGCTCGGCGATGATCAAAGCGGAAAGGAGAGACGAAATGGCGGTGGATGCGGTAACCGAAACTACACAGTACCTGACGTTCAAACTGGAAGAAGAGATGTTCGCCCTGGAAATCGCCAAGGTCCGGGAGGTCCTCGACTACACGACCACCACCAAGGTCCCCCAGACCCCCGACTACATGCGCGGGGTGATCAACCTGCGCGGGAGCGTGGTGCCGGTGCTGGACCTCAGGCAGAAGTTCGGGATGGCCAGGGCGGAGAAGACGGTGAACACCTGCGTCATCATCGTGGAGGTGGAGCTCGACGGCGAGAAAGTGGTGATGGGGGCCATGGCGGATGCGGTGCAGGAGGTGCTGGACCTGGAAGCGAGCCAGATCGAGCCGCCGCCCCGGATCGGCACCCGTCTCAACATCGATTTCCTGAAGGGGATGGGGAAGCACAACGACCAGTTCATCATCATCCTCGACATCGACAAGATTTTCGCCGGGGCCACCGCAGCCGGCCGCGAAGATGCGGAAGAGCAGCGACTCTCGGCGTAGCGGCTCCCGCCCGACGACTCCACGTGAGCAACCGGTTTACGGGAGGAGCCCCGGGAAGCGCGCAGGGGACTCCCTGTGCCAAGCGGCAGAGAATGGAGCGGAGCAGAAACGGCAGTCCCCGGCCGCAATCGGGGAATCACGCACGGTAGCAACGAGGAAACTGAACCATGAAGTGGTTTTATGACTTGAAGATCGGAACGAAACTGCTGACGAGCTACCTCGCCCTGGCCCTGGTGGCGGGGGTGATCGGCTGGGTCGGCGTCACCAACATCCAGAAGATCGCCCAGGAAGACCGGGTGATGTACGAGAAGATGATGGTCCCGGCTACCGAACTGGGAACGATCTCGACCTCCTTCGAGAGAATGAGGGTCAACGTACGTGACCTCATCCACGCCCAGACGCCGGCCGCCCGCGAGAAATACCTCGCCAACATAGCCACCCTTCGCGATGAAACGGACAAGGGGCTTGCATCCTTCGAGAAGACCCTGGTGACCGACGAGGCGAAGAAGATGTTTGCGGCCCTGGTGGACACCCGCAAGACCTACCTCCCCCTTTTGGACAAGACGCTGGCCTTCGCCAAGGCAGGGAAGACGGCCGAGGCCTCCGCCCTTCTCTACGGCGACCTGAGTAACGTCTCCAGGGATTTCCAGGCTGGCATCGCGAAGCTGACCGACCGCAAGGTTGCCCAGGCCAAGGCGATGGCCGAGGCCAACACCGCCAGTGCAAAGGCATCGGTCAAGTCGACGGTGACGCTGGCGACGGCAGGCGTCGTCCTGGCCATCTTCTTCGGCTTCTTCATCGCCCGCATCATCAGCCGCCCGGTGAAGGAGCTCGCTGCCGCCGCCGACCGGCTGGCGGTCGGGGACGTCGGGGTGACCATCACCGCCGACTCCCGCGACGAGATCGGCATGCTGGCCACCTCCTTCCGGAACATGGTGGACAACATCAAGGAGGCGGCCCAGGCGGCCAGCAAGGTGGCGGGGGGCGATCTGACCGTCCGCATCAAGGTCAAGTCGGAGGAGGATCTCCTCGGCAAGAGCCTCGACGGCATGGTGACCAACCTGACCTCCATCGTGGGCCAGGTAAAGAGCGCGGCCGACAACGTGGCGGCCGGGAGCCAGGAGCTCTCCTCGAGCTCGGAAGAGATGTCGCAGGGGGCCACCGAGCAGTCGGCGGCGGCCGAGGAGGCTTCGGCGTCCATGGAGCAGATGTCGGCCAACATCAAGCAGAATGCCGACAACGCCCTGCAGACCGAGCGGATCGCGGTGGCTTCGGCCGCCGACACCAGGGAGGGGGGAAAGGCGGTGGCCGAGACGGTGGTCGCCATGAAGCAGATCGCCGGCAAGATCTCCATCATCGAGGAGATCGCCCGCCAGACCAACATGCTCGCCCTGAACGCCGCCATCGAGGCGGCCCGCGCCGGCGAGCACGGCAAGGGGTTCGCGGTGGTGGCCAGCGAGGTGAGAAAGCTTGCCGAGCGGAGCCAGACCGCGGCGGGCGAGATCGCCGAGCTCTCCATCTCCAGCGTCGGGGTGGCCGAGAAGGCCGGCGAGATGCTGGCCCGCATGGTGCCGGACATCCAGCGGACCGCCGAACTGGTCCAGGAGATCAGTGCCGCCAGCCGGGAGCAGGACACCGGTGCCGAGCAGATCAACAAGGCCATCCAGCAGCTCGACCAGGTCATCCAGCAAAATGCTGCCGCCTGCGAGGAGATCGCCTCGACCTCGGAGGAGCTGGCCGCCCAGGCGGAGCAGCTGCAGGCGAGCGTCGCCTTCTTCAAGACCGGGGATGATGACAACGGCGCCGCCCCACGGCACCGGAGCAGCAAACCGCAGGTCAAGAGGATGCCGAGCTACGCCAAGCAGCGGGGAGCCAGGGGTCCGGAGGCGGAGCAGGCGAGGAAGGTAGCGAACTCTTCGGGGGCCTACCTGGAGCTCGGCAGCGGCGACGACCACCACGACCAGGATTTCGAAAGCTACTAGCGGGAGAGTCTTCCCTCACCCCGGCCTCTCCCGGAGGGGAGGGGGAGCCTGCACGAGGGGCATGGGCGACGGTAGGAAAGGATCCAGCGGGTACACATCGGAAAGAAGTCCCGGCGATAAAACGAAGGGGGAAGCGGCCAGATCCGCTTCCCCCTTGGTCGTACCGGAGACATGGGGCGTCAGCGCAGGTAGAGGTAGTTGTGCTGGTCGTAGAAATCGAAGGCGCGCTTGACCCTGGTGAGGATGGTGGTTTCCTTCACCGGCTTGGGGATGAAGTCGAAGAATCCCCGCTCGAAGGCTTTGGATTCCGCTTCCGCCGAGGTGGTGCCGGAAATCAGGATGACCGGGATCCCCTTGGTTTCCGGAATGCTCTGCAGCGCGGTCAAAAGGCCGAAGCCGTCCAGCTTGGGCATCTCCATGTCGGTCAGGATGACCTGGGGCTTTCTCCCGATGGCTTCCTTGTAGGCGTCCATCCCGTTGGTGGCGGAATAGACCTCGTACTGCTTGGAGAGGAGGCTTCCCAGCATGGAGAGGACGAACTTGTCGTCCTCGGCCACCAGCACGCTTCTTCTGGCCGGCTCACCGACGTCCAGCCCGAAGTAGTGCCGGCAGATCGCCTGGTTGATCTCCTTGCGGGAGGCCACGTAGGGGATCACGGTAACCTGGTTGTTGGCGGCGATGTTGGCGATCAACCGGGTGGGGGTGGGATCGAACATGGCGAGGTGGAGCTTCCCCTGCTCCAGCTTGAGCGGGAAGATCAGGTTCTGCAGGGCGGTCTCGGCGGTCAGGACACCGAGCAGTTGGGGTGGAAAGGAGGCCCGGGCGAAGTTGGAGACGGTCCGGCAGTTGTACTGGCGGGCAAGCGCCTCGGCCAGCTCGCCGGCAGTGATGAGACCCATCTCTTCCAGTACGGTACCGAACCGTTTATTGAGACTCTTGGAGATGGCCACCACCCTATCAACGGTTATCTGACACAGGAGCCCCTGTTCAACGAATATTTCTCCCAGTCTTTTCCTGTGAGGTGTTGTCATATCTGGCATTCGACCCGTTATTTGATATATGGAAAGGTTACTATTATAGGACGAAAATCCGGCTAGTCTATCAAAATTTCAGGTAACAATCATTTATATCATCAATTTTGCCAGTCGCTCGACCTCTTCATCCGACAGACGCCTCCGCCCCAGATCCAGTGCCACCTTTCCCAGCGCCCGGTAAAGCGCTGCCACTTCGGCATTCCATCCCTCAAGCGCCTCCAGCTGGCGGCCAACTGCCTCACTGTCTCCCCGGGCGATGGGGCCGGTCAGCGCCTCCTCCGTTCCCGTCCTGAAGACGTTGTCCACCGTCCCCCGCACCAGCGGCTCCATCACCTGGAAGGCCACCTCTCGCGGTACCCCTCCCTTTTCATAGCAGCGAGCCCCCACCTCGAGCAGCGCCGTAAGGTAGTTGCACACCACCACCGAGCCGGCGTGGTAGATGCTTTTAAAGGCGGTGTCGACGGGGAAGATCCTCCCCCCTATCCTGCCGAAGGCTTGGGAGAGGAGCTCCACCGCATCACGGTCGCCTTCGATCCCGCAGAAGGTCCCGGGGAAGTCGGTCACCGAGCGGGACGGATCGGGGAAGGTCTTGACGGGATGGACGCTGGCGATCATGGCTCCGGCGGCCTGGACCGGTTGCAGGACCGAGCTCGGGAGCGCCCCGCTCAGGTGCCACACAACCGAACCGGCGCCCACCAACGAGGCGTCGGCCAGTTCCCGGGCGCAGCCGGCGATGGCGTCGTCGGAGGTAGCGATGAGGAACAGGTCGGCAGGAGCAAGCTCCCTGAGGGAGGAGACCGGACGGCCGGCACCGATAAAGCGGGCGGCGTCCGCCGCGGACCCCGGTGAGCGGCTTGCCAGGTCGCCGATTTCGAAAACGGCGGCTTGGTGGAAGAGGCGGCCGAGCACCTTGGCGACCTTGCCGCAGCCGATAATGTTGAGTGTCGTCATCCGTGGGGCCCCCTGTCGAGATCGGCACAGGTTACCGGCGGAAACGGCGGGTGTCAATGAAGCAAACGCAGCGGTGCGCAAAGCCGCCGCACGGGGATGTACGGCTAGGCCAGGGGGGAGATCGGCGGCGCAGGGAGGATCGGGTGATCGCTCCCGGGCCTTAGGCTGTTTGAGGGAGTACCGGGGGATATCGGCAGTCGGCCTCGGAGGAACCGTTAGCCGCTCTCCTCACCGAGGGAATAGTCATCGCCTTCGACACACTCAGTCTGTGCCTCGAGGAAGGAGTCAACCTGTGCGTCCTTCACTATCTCGACGACGCCGTGATTGATAGACCAGACGGTTCCACAGATCACGCATTCAGTTACCTGATTAGCGCCAATCTTCCGCTGGAAGACAAGCGCGACATATTACGTCGTAGGTGGTTCATATAATCACGGCACATTCCATCCGAGGAGGCTGCCGTGAAGAATCGTTTCCAGTTCCAGTCAGGC